>JANONZ010000418.1:0-2908 GCA_031421095.1 Thermomicrobiales bacterium | reverse complement strand
CCAAGTACCTGTTCCGCATCGCGCGGATCCTCCAGGAGCGCTCGCGCGAGTTCGCCGTCCTCGAATCGATGGACTCGGGCAAGCCGATCAAGGAGAGCCGCGACGTCGACGTCCCGCTCGCGGCGGCGCATTTCTGGTATTACGCCGGCTGGGCGGACAAGCTCGACTATGCCTTCCCGGGGCGGGTCGCCCGGCCGCTCGGCGTGGTTGTGCAGATCATCCCGTGGAACTTCCCGCTGTTGATGCTCTCGTGGAAGATCGCCCCGGCCCTCGCCGCCGGCAACACGGTCGTGCTCAAGCCCGCGTCGACGACGCCACTGTCCGCACTCCTCTTCGCCGATGTCTGTCGGCAGGCGGACCTGCCGCCGGGCGTCGTCAACATCCTGACCGGCCCGGGCGAGATCGGGATGGCCCTCGTGACGCATCCGGGCGTGGACAAGGTCGCCTTCACCGGTTCCACGGAGATCGGCAAGCGGATCGCTCGGGGGGTCGCCGGCACGGACAAGGCACTCACCCTGGAGCTCGGCGGCAAGGCGGCCAACATCGTCTTCGACGACGCGCCGCTGGACCAGGCGGTGGAGGGCATCGTCAACGGCATCTACTTCAACCAGGGCGAAGTCTGCTGTGCCGGCTCGCGCCTGCTTGCGCAGGAGTCGATCGTCGGGCCGCTGGTCGAGAAGCTCAAGGACCGGCTGTCGACGATCCGGGTCGGCGATCCACTCGACAAGAACACCGATGTCGGTGCGATCAACTCAAAGGCACAGCTCGAGAAGATCACGGAGCTGGTGGCATCCGGCATCGCCGAGGGGGCGGAGCTGTACCAGCCTGCCTGCGACCTGCCCGAACGCGGTTACTTCTTCCGCCCCACCCTGTTCACGAATGTCGCCCAGAGCCATCGCATCGCACGCGAGGAGATCTTCGGGCCGGTCCTGTCCGTGCTGACGTTCCGGACCCCGGACGAGGCGGTCGAGAAGGCCAACAACACCGTCTACGGTCTCTCGGCTGGCGTCTGGACGGACAAGGGTTCGCGCATCCTCGAGATGGTCCAGCGGCTGCGCGCCGGCGTCGTGTGGGCCAACACGTTCAACCGGTTCGATCCCACCTCGCCGTTCGGTGGCTTCAAGCAGTCCGGCTTCGGTCGCGAGGGTGGGCTGCACGGCCTGCACGCCTACGTCCGGCTCGAGGACCGCTGATGGCCAGTCGCGACAAGCGTCCCGCCTCGGCCGCCCGGACCGGCGCGTCCCGCGCGGTGGCGGCCCAGGCCCAGGTGGTGGCGACCCAGGCTGAGATCGCGGCCCCGGCGCGGATCGAGGTTCGCAAGACCTACAAGCTGTACATCGGCGGTGCGTTCCCGCGCACGGAGTCGGGCCGGTCGTACGTCGTGGCCGGTGCCGATGGATCGCTCCTGGCCAATGCCTGTCGTGCCTCCCGCAAGGATGTCCGCGAAGCCGTGCGGTCCGCGCGCAAGGCGTTCGATGGCTGGGCGGCCAAGACGGCCATGAACCGTGGCCAGGTCCTCTATCGGGTTGCCGAGCTGATGGAGGGTCGGCGCGACCAGTTCGCGACAGAGGTCGCTGCCGCGGAGGGACTGAGCCCGGCCGACGCCCGCATCGCCGTCGACCGCGCCATCGATCGCTGGGTCTGGTACGCCGGCTGGGCCGACAAGATCGCCCAGGTCCTCGGGTCGTCCAACCCGGTCGCCGCACCCTACTTCAACTTCACCATCCCGGAGCCGACCGGCGTGGTCGGTGTCGTCGCCCCGGAGACGTCGTCCCTGCTGGGGCTCGTCAGCCGTCTCGCGCCGCCACTCGTGACCGGCAATGCCGTCGTCCTCATCGCCAGCGAACGTCGGCCGCTGCCGGCCATCACCCTGGCGGAGGTCCTGGCCACGTCCGACGTGCCGGCTGGCGTGGTCAACATCCTGACCGGCTACAAGTCGGAGCTCGTGCCGGTCCTGGCCGCGCATGCAGACGTGGATGCGCTCGATACGTGGGGCGTGCCCGACGAGATGCGCCTCGAGACGGAACGACTCGCGGCGGACGACATCAAGCGCCTGTCGCGTCGCCCGACCACCGTCGCCGAGGCCCGCTTCGATTGGCTCGACGACGCCGCTACCGAACGACCGGAATGGATCGCCGCCTTCCTGGAGATGAAGACGGTCTGGCACCCGATCGGAGGCTGACGATGTCGGTCGACACCGGCGGAGGTCCCTCAGGTCTGCGGTCCGGCGGTCATTCCCCGGACTCCCCGGGTGCGGTCGAGCGACGCGTCTTCGTCCTCGCGTCACCGAGGACGGTCTGGACGACGCTGCACGACCCGACCGCGACGAGGGCGCTCTTCCCGGAATTGCGCCTGGGTCCGGCGGCACCCCCCTGGCCGGCGGCAGCCACGACACGCTCCGCGCAGGCCCGTGTCGGCCTGCTGCGCGACCTGGCCCGGGTCGAGAGCCTGGAGGCTCGACCGGAATCGCGCTTCCGGGTCCGGGTCACCGCGTCCGGCTTCGACAGCGAGTGGACCTGGCGGCTGGAGCCTGTGGCGGGCGGCACGCGGGTCATCCACGCGGCCACATTCGAGCCGTTCGATCGCTGGACCGGCCTCCTGGTCCGGCTTGGCCGGGTTTCACTTGCCAGCCGCGTCGAGGCGCACCTGCGGGTCCTCAAGGAGCGCGCCGAGGCCGCCCAACGCGCAGGAGCCGCCCAACGCGCTGTGAGGAGCCCATGACCGCCGTCATCCAGATCGAGCGACTGACCAAGACCTATGGCGCCCATCGGGGCATCACGGAACTGGACCTCGACGTCGCCGAGGGCGAGATCTTCGGCTTCCTTGGCCCCAACGGCGCCGGCAAGACGACGACGATGCGGGTCCTGCTGGACCTGATCCGGCCCACCAGAGGCCGGGCGATGGTCTT
>JANONZ010000417.1:0-2889 GCA_031421095.1 Thermomicrobiales bacterium | reverse complement strand
TGCCCGTCTCCATCGGCAAGCCCGCACGGTACCTGCTGGAGGCCGCCGCCCACGCGGTCGGCCGCGAGCCATCCGAGGCGATCATGATCGGCGACGGGATCGACACGGACCTCGCGGCGGCCCATGCCGTGGGCGCCCGATGCGTCTTCATGTTGACCGGGGTGACGACCCGGGACGTGGCGGAGGCACTCCCCGTGGAGCGGCGCCCGACCGCCATCGCCGCGGATGCCACTGAGCTGGCGGAGGCCCTGGAGCGATTGAGCGAGGGCTAGGTAGGCCGCTCGGCGGACGACCCAGTCAGCCGGCTGCTGCCGTCTCCGGCGGGGCCGCCGCAGCTTGCCCGGATCGGGTGCCGGCCTCGGCCCCACGACGGGCAGACGGAGGTCAGGCGAGCGCCGCATTCGGCGCAGAACTTGCGGCCGAGTTCGCTCGGAGCCGCACAGGTCGGGCAGTTCACCATCGGGTCGGGCAGATCACGACAGGAATCTAGCGCCCGCGGCCCCCTCGCGTCCCGGGCCCTCGAGTCCCGGGGTCTCGCCCTGCTCGAATTCGGGGATGGTGGCGCCCCAGGCCCTGAAGGCGTGGCGCAATGGCGCGGTGTCGGCGTCGATCGCGAACGCGACCTCGAGCGCACGGCAGTCGATCGCCCACAACTCGGGCAACGTCAGCCCGATCACCTCGACGGCCCGCAGGTACTCCTCGGACAGGGTCAGGTCTGAGACGGTGGTGTCGTCCGTGCTCAGGGTGACCGACACGCCGGCTCGCTGGAGCCGTGCGAGCGGGTGGTCCGCGACCGACGGCACGATCCCGGCCTGGGCGTTGGAGGTGGGACAGAGATCCAACGTCACGCCCCGGGCGATCAGTTCGGCGCACAGGGCTGGATCGTCCACTGCGCCCGGTCCGTGGGCGATCCGCTCCGGTTCCAGTACGAGGGCCCGCCGAACCTGCGCCGCGCCGCCCCACTCGCCCGCGTGGAGGGTGATGCGCAGGCCGCCGGCGCGAGCCGCCTCGAAAGCCATGCCGTGGAGGAGGGGATCGGGGAAGGCCGCCTCAGGTCCGGCGAGGTCCCAGCCGGTCAGCCCGCGGTCGCGGAACCGCGCAGCGGTCTCAGCCAGGACCACGTTCGCCGCCGGGTCGTGCGAGCGCAGCGCCGTGCAGATGAGCCGCACGACCGTGCCGGTCCGGGCAGCGGCGGCTTCGGCCCCAGCACAGACCGCAGCGATGCCGTCGGCCAGTGACAGGCCGCGCGCCACGTGCAACAACGGCCCCCAGCGGATCTCGACATAGCGGACGCCGTCGGCGGCCTTGGCCTCCACCAGCTCCGCCGTGATCCGCTCCAGTGCCTCGGCGTCCTGCATGAGCGCGATGGGCAGGTCAAACGTGCGCAGCAGCTCGGCCTGGTCCGCACACGGCATCGGGGCGATGAGGGCGGCGGACATGCCGACCCAGTCGCGCGGCGCATCGACACCGCGTGTCTGTGCCAGGTCCAGGGCCGTATCGATCCGCACGGACCCATCAAGATGCAGATGCAATTCGGCCTTCGGCATCGCCTGCACGAGGCGGCGCAACGGCTGGCCGGTCAACGGCTGGACGGCGGACTGAGTCAAGGGGTCTTGCACGCCTCCGATGCTACGATTCCTGTTGCCTCGCAGTCTGGCGCATCCGCAGCCGCTACCGTGATCGCGACCGAACTGCGGGTGACGGCTGTCAGTCTTGGCGGTCACGGGCACGGAGGTACAGACCATGGCCACGATCCTCGTCACCGGCGCCAGCGGCTTCGTCGGTAGTCACGCGGTCCCGGCATTGATCGCGGCAGGGCATCGAGTCGCCGCCCTCGCACGCACGCCCACCGCGGGCGAGACCGTCCTGGGTCGCCTGCCGGCCGTCGACCGCCCCAACGTCGACGTGCGCATCGGCGATGTCACCCGGGCCGAGTCACTGGAGCCCGCGCTCCAAGGCGTCGACGCGGTCCTGCACCTGGTCGCCATCCCGCGCGACTTCAATGGCGGCGCGGACCTGCGCCTCATCAACACGGAGGGCACCCGGGCGCTGCTGGCGGCGATGACCGCGGCCGGCGTCCGGCGACTCATCCACATGGGTGCGATGGGCGTCGTCGACGACCCGAACCTGCACTACGCCAGCTCCAAGGCGAAGGCGGAGGCGCTCGTCCGCGGATCGGGGCTGGACTGGACGATCCTCAAGCCGTCCCTCCAGTTCGGCGAGGGCGACGGGTTCTTCAACATCATCGCGAGCCTGGTCCGGTCGTCGCCCGGCATCGTGCCTGTCCCCGGCGACGGATCGGCGCGCTTCCAGCCCATCCACAGCGCCGACGTCGCGGCGATCGTCGTGCGTGCCCTGTCCGATTCGACGACGGTCGGCGAGTCCTTCGAGCTGGGTGGTCCCCGCTACTGGACGTACAGGGAGATCACTCGAGAGGTGGCGGGCGCGCTGGGCAAGAAGCGGGCGATCCTGCCGATGCCGCTCCCGCTCATCCGGTTGGTCGCCTGGACGAGCGAGCTTGTCCATCTCCCGTTCCCGGTCGCCACGGACCAGCTCCGCCAGCTCCGGCTCGACAACATCGGCCCGCTCGACCTCATCCCGAAGCGCTTCGGGTTCGAGCCGAGAGCGATGGAGGGCGCTCTTGGCTACCTCCGGACCAGGCAGCGCGACCAGGTCCCGCAGCGCGCATGAGGCTGCGGACCCATCGCCTGCGCCGCTTCATCGCTGTCCTCGTCTGGCTCGCGATGATCGTCCTGATCGCGTCGGGTGCGGCCGGTCTGGTGACCGGGATGGACCGACTGCCGGGAAGCGCCACCCGGCCCGAAGTGGCCTACGCCGGTGACGCCGAGGTCGCGCCGATGCTGGACGACGCGCAGGTGCGGCTGGCGA
>JANONZ010000416.1:0-2837 GCA_031421095.1 Thermomicrobiales bacterium | reverse complement strand
ACCTCGTCTTCGATGGCGCGGCCGGTGGACCGGTCCCCTTCGATCGTGCCGCGGCGCGGGCTGCGATGGAGGCACCGGAAGTGATCATCGGCCTGGACCTCGGTCAGGGCACGGGCCGGGGCGAGGCGTTCGGCTGCGATCTGACCGAGGCATACGTGATCGAGAACTCGGAGTACTCGACGTGAGCGAGGTCCTCGTCGTCAAGCTGGGCGGGACGACCATCGCAGATCAGCGCCAGGTCCTGGCTGAAGTGGCGGCCGTCGCTCGGCGGCGCCCGGTCGTCCTCGTCCATGGTGGCGGCAAACGGATCACCGAGTGGCTCGAACGCCTGGGCGTCCCCAGCCGCTTTGAAGGTGGCCTGCGCGTGACCGATGCCCAGTCGCTGGAGGTCGCGGCGGCCGTCCTGCGCGGTGTCGTGAACAGCGAGCTCGTGTCGGGCCTGCGCGACCTGGGTGTGGATGCGGTCGGCCTGTCGGGCGTCGATGGCGGGCTGCTCATCGCGGAGCGGATCCCCCACCTCGGCCTCGTCGCGAGCGTCGTCGGACTGCGCCGCGACCTGCTCGATGCGATCCTCGTCGGCGGCCAGGTGCCGGTCGTCGCACCGCTCGCCCGCGACGCGGACGGGATCGTCTGCAACGTCAACGCCGACGACGCCGCGGCGGGTATCGCGGCCGGGCTCGGCGCCCGCCAGCTGGTCCTCCTGACCGATGTCGATGGCGTGCGAGATGCGGACGGCGGTCGGCTCGATTCGTTGACCGCGGGCGAAGCGGAGGCGCTCATCCGATCGGGCGTCATCGCGGGTGGGATGGTGCCCAAGATCAGGGCCGCCCTTGGGGCCCTGGCGTGGGCCGGTTCCGAAGCGATCATCGCCGATGCCGCCGCCCCGAACGCACTGGAGCGCGCCCTCACGGATCCCACGTTCGGGACGCGGATCACGGCCACCCGCGAGGCCGGTGTGGGCGCGGCCGGTCTGGGCGCGGCCTGATGAAGGCCACCCTGACCGGTTCCAGTCAGGAACTGAAACGCCTGCGCCAGCGGGCGATCCGGCAGCTCATCGCGTCACGGCCGATCGGCAGCCAACGTGAGGTCGTCGACGCCTTGACCGCCCAGGGCTTTGAGGTCACCCAGGCGACTGTCTCGCGCGACATCACCGAGCTCGGCCTCATGAAGGCACCCCGAGCCGACGGTCACATCTACGTCGCGCCGGAGGACGTCGGCACGACACCCCTTCGCTCCCCCACCTCGGACGAGCGCCTGCGGCGGATCCTGGGCGATATCCCGGTGGCCGTTGGGCGCAGCGGGCTGACCCTGGTCCTGACCGGGACGCCTGGCACGGCCAGTGTGATCGCCCAGGCCATCGACGAATCGAGCCTGCGCGAGCAGGAGGGCACGCTGGCGGGCGACAATACGCTCCTGGTCTTGTTCGCGGACGAGTCCCGCCTTGAGCGATGGCTCGATCGCTTTCGCGCCATCGCGACGCTGGCCGCCACCGATACCCCACTCAATCCCAGCCCACGTTGATCTGCCGGAGGTCCCACTACTCGTGAAAAAGGTCGTCCTCGCCTATTCCGGCGGACTCGATACCTCGGTCGCCGTCGCCTGGCTCAAGGAGGAGTTCGACGTCGAAGTCGTGACTCTCACCGTGGACGTGGGTGGCGGTTCCCTGCGCCCGGGCGTGGAGGCCCGCGCGATGGCCGCCGGTGCCTCGCGCGCCTACGTCGTCGATGCCCGTGAGCGGTTCGTCGTCGACTTCGTCTGGCCTCACCTCCAGGCCAACGCGCTCTACCAGGGCGCCTATCCGCTCGCCACGGCGCTCGCCCGTCCGCTCATCGCCCAGCTTCTTGTGGAGGTCGCCAAGCTCGAGGGCGCCGACGCGGTCGCCCACGGCTGCACGGGCAAGGGCAACGACCAGGTCCGGTTCGATGTCGCCGTCCACGCCCTGGATCCCGGGCTGGAGGTCGTCGCCCCGATGCGGGTCGGGATGGGCCTGACCCGCGACCAGGAGATCGATTACGCCGCCGAACGTGGGATCGAGATCCCGATCACGAAGGCGTCGCCCTACTCGATCGACGTCAACCTGTGGGGTCGGTCGTGCGAGACCGGCGTGCTGGAGGACCCGTGGGTCACGCCGCCGGCCGATGCGTACGAGTGGACGGTCGCGCCGAGCGATGCGCCCGCTCCGGTCGAGATCGTCATCGCGTTCGAGGGCGGCATCCCGGTCGCGCTGGACGGCGAGCGTCTTGGCGCGGTGGAGCTCGTTGATCGGCTACATGCGCTGGGAGGCGCCCACGGCGTCGGTCGTGTGGATCATGTCGAGGACCGACTCGTGGGGATCAAGAGCCGCGAGATCTACGAGACACCGGCCGCGACCATCCTGCACGCGGCGCACCGGGCGCTGGAGGGGTTGACGCTGTCCCGCGACACGCTCCGATTCAACCGGTTCGTGGCGGACGAACTGGCCCGGCTCGTGTACGACGGGCTGTGGTTCAGTGCCCTGTCACGTGACCTTCGGGCCTACGTCGCGTCGTCACAGCGGGTCGTGTCCGGCGAGGTCCGCGTCCAGCTGGATCACGGAAGTGCGATCGTCGTGGGACGGCAGTCGCCGATGTCGCTGTACGACAAGTCGCTCGCCACATACGACGAGGGCGACGCGTTCGACCACGCATCCGCCGTCGGCTTCATCGAGATCTTCTGTTTGCCGCTGCGGGTTGAGGCGGCCCGGCACGGCGCGGTCGGCAAGCACCATGGGGCGGCCTGGACCTGGACCGAGCCGTTGCTGGCCGATCTGCCGACGACCGTCACGGACCCGGAGCCGGCGGGGGTCTAGCGCGGCGGCG
>JANONZ010000415.1:0-2708 GCA_031421095.1 Thermomicrobiales bacterium | reverse complement strand
GTCTTCGTCAACGTCCTCGGGCCGATCCTCTATTTCGTCGCCGGGCGGGAGGAGGCGTGACGGCCTCCCTGTCGCCGTCCGCGACGACGTCCGTGAGTGCCGGGCCGGCGATCGAGGCCCGCGGGCTCACGAAACAGTTCGGCGCGATCCTCGCCCTCGACCGGCTCGACCTCGTCGTGCCGCGCGGCTCGATCTTCGGCCTGCTCGGTCCGAATGGCGCGGGCAAGACGACCACGATCCGGATCCTGACCGGGCTCGCCCGACCGACCGCCGGCAGCGCTTCGGTCGCGGGGGTGGCGGTTGGCCTGGACGAGCCGGAGCTTCGCCGGCGCCTCGGCTACCTCGATCAAGACCCGCGTTTCTACAGCTGGATGAAAGGTCGCGAGCTCCTCGAGCTCGTCGGCCGACTCCACGGGCTCGCTGGGTCGGAGCTCCGATCGCGGGTTGGGGAGATGCTCGCGCGGACGGGACTGACCGCCGCAGCCGAGCGGCGGATCGGCGGCTATTCGAGCGGCATGCGGCAACGCCTGGGGATCGCCCAGGCACTCCTCCACGATCCTCAGATCCTGTTCCTCGACGAACCGGTCAGCTCGCTCGACCCGGAGGGACGGCGGGATCTGCTCGAGTTGATTGCCGGCCTGCGTGGCGAGGCGACGGTCGTCCTCTCGACACACGTCCTGTCGGACGTCGAGCGGATCTGCGACCGGGTCGCCATCCTCGACCGTGGACGGCGGGTGACGGAGGGGCCGCTCGAGGAGCTCCTCGCCGCCCACGCTCGCCCTCTCTACCGGCTCGTGCCTGCGCCGGGACAGGACGCTGCGGTCGCCGCCCTCGTCGATCGACTGCGGGCCGCGACGTGGACGAACGACGTCTCTGCCGCCGACGGCCTCATTCGCGTCACGGTCTCGGATCCGGACGCGGCCGCGGGCGGAGTCCTGCCGCTCGTCGTTACCGCGGGCGTCGTCCTCGAGTCGTTCGAACGAGCTCGCCCGACGCTCGAAGATGTGTTCCTCGAGCTCGTCGGTCCGGCCGTCACGGACGAGCTCGACGGCCGCGGGTTCGTCCGGCCGAGAGAAGTGTTGGACCGATGACCGGGTTCGCGGCCCTCCTGCGCAAAGAGCTGCTCGAGCAGTGGCGGACGACGCGGCTGCCGATCGTCTCAACCGTCTTCCTGCTTGTCGGCCTGTCGTCGCCGCTTCTCGCCCGCTTCACCCCGGAGATCATCAAGGCCGTCGGCGGCGACCAGTTCCAGATCGTCCTTCCGGTCCCGACCGCCGCCGACGCGTACGACCAGCTGGCGAAGAACCTTGGCCAGTTCGGGGCGCTCATCGCGATTCTCCTGGCGATGGGCTCGGTCGCCACGGAGAAGGAGCGTGGGACGGCGGCGCTCATCCTCACGAAGCCCGCAAGCCGTGCCGCCTTCCTCGTGGCGAAGCTCGTCGCGATCGGAACAACCCTCGGCATCTCGACCGCGATTGCAGCGGTCGGGGCGTGGTTCTATACGTTCGTCCTGTTCGAGCCGCTGCCCATCGCGGGGTTCGTGGCCGCGATGATCCTCCAGTGGCTGACACTCGTGGCCTACGCCACGATGACGTTCCTCGGCAGCACGCTGACCAGGTCGGCGGTCGCGGCCGCTGGCCTCGGCGTCGCGGCGTTCATCGTCTTCGGGATCCTCAGCATCGTTCCGGCGATCGGCCGCTTCCTGCCGACCGGTCTCGGCGCGCCGGCCCGCAGCCTGGCGCTTGGCCAAGCCCGCGTCGATGTCGTTGGTCCGACGATCGCGTCCGTCGTCCTCATCGCCAGCCTCGTCGCCGTCGCCTGGCTCGCCTTCCGTCACCAGGAGCTCTGAGGCCGCGGTCCGTCGTCGGCGCAGACGACCCCGCCCCGCGCGCAACCCGGCGATCTCGCCGGCCGTGCAGTCGGGCTTTGCGAGGATCTCGTCGGTCGGCTCGCCGCCGCCCCGTAGGCCTCGCCGCCGCCCGGGAGTCCGCTCCCAAGAACGGCAAACGTCCTGGGGAGGGGTCGTCCTTGGGGGGAGAAGCGGTCAGGTAGGGTTGGAAACCGGCCTTCGTGAGCACAGATGCACGCTCAACGGTACCGGCCCAAAGGCGTTTGAGACCGTCGCGTCTGCCTGTTCCGCCACTCCAGCCGCGGTGCCTGGGCCACCGTCTCGTCTTCGTGGAACCAGCCCCATGGTCGCGGCGTCTTCGCGGGAACCGATGCTAGACTCGCCTGGCCTCAGAATCGCCGTCTGGAGGGATCCCCCGACCGTGGAGGACCTTCGCTCGACCACGGTCTCCGATGACCCCGTCCAGCGCCGCGACCTCATCCTGCTCGAGCGAGCCAGAGACGGCGACCTCGATGCCTTCAACGACCTTGTCGTGCTGTATCAGGACAGGTTGTTCGCACTCGTCGTGCGGATGGTGCCCGATCGCGACCAGGCGTCGGACGCTGTCCAGGAGGCGTTCTTCTCGGCGTTCCGCCACCTGTCCTCGTTCCGTGGCGGCAGCGTCAAGTCGTGGCTCAACCGGATCTGCGTCAACGCGGCGATGGACACCCAGCGGGCCCGCAAGCGCCGGCCCGTCCAGCCGTACCCTGAGTTCGAGGACGAAAGCTGGCAACCGCCGGCCGGCATCGAGGCCGATCCGGAACGAACGGCGATCGACTCCGAGCGGACCCGCGCCCTCTCCGCGGCCTTGGCGATGATC
>JANONZ010000414.1:0-3035 GCA_031421095.1 Thermomicrobiales bacterium | reverse complement strand
GGGTTGGCGCGCCCGACAGGATTCGGACCTGCGACCTTCGGCTTCGGAGGCCGACGCTCTATCCACTGAGCTACAGGCGCGCGATGGTTCTGGCCCTCGATAGAGCGCAGAACCAGAAGCCGACGCTCTATCCGAACGTGGAAACACCTGTTCGGTTGGTGCGTGGCCGGGCCGCCATGATACCCGGGTTCGGTCGGCCTGCCACAACACTGCAGGCGTAGGACCCGGCGGGGTTTCGTTGCACGCGCGGCAGGGCCCGACATCGAGTCTCGCTCCCGTAGGTGGCGGACGCTCAAGGTGTGACACGTCATTCCGGCGCTCGGCTGCGCACCTCAAGGTGGGTACCAAGGTTCCATGCGCCACTGACCCACCCCGGGCTACTTGACCCGATCGCGCGGATCGCGGCCCGCGATGGCTACGGGATGCGGTAGAGCCGGCGCCGCGTCCACGTCAGACGATGTCGGGCCGAGACTCAAGAATCCCACCATTCGAGGGGACACTCCCCCCAGCCGGTGGCGGCCGCCAGCCTGACTCCCCGAGGATCGCGACGAGTGAGCGGCTCCCGAGCTCTTCGAGAAACCGGCCGCGTGCGGCTGTGAAGATCCCGTGGACGAGGCATGACCCGTCGGGCAGGCACGGGCCGCCACGAAGCACGCAGTGCCGGTCGATCGGCTGCTCCTCGATCGCCGTCACGACATCGAGCAGTGAGATCTCCGCAGCGGGCCGGCCCAGGCGATAGCCGCCGTTGCGCCCGAGAGCGGCGGTGACCAGTCCGCGGTCAGACAGCCTGCCCAGCACCTGGATGAGGAACCGCGCGGGGATCCGCCACTCCTCGGCGATCCGGCGACTGCTCAGCGGCTCCGATGTCTCGTGCGCGGCCAGGGCGAGCATCGCCCGGACCGCGTAGTCCCCCTCGCGCGTCAATCCCAGCTGCAACGGTGTCCGCTCCTCGCGTGAGTTGTGACATTCGGACCGTGCGACCCGGGCCATCCGGCCCCTCGCTCGTCCTTAAATGGATAGTAAGTTAGTTGCCAAATCACGTCGTCTACGCGGTGCCCGCTCGCCCGGGACCCGCCGAGCCACGGTCCAAGTCAGTCGCCATGGATGTACCGGAGGTTAGGGCAATGCGGTCGAGCGTACGAGTGTTCACAGCGGTGGTGGTTGCGGCAAGCCTGCTGGGGGGGCTCGTCGTGGGCCGTCTGTCCGGTGGCCTCGGCGGCGCCGGCTCCCTGGCCACGATCGTCGAGGCGCGCGGGATGACCGTCGAGGAGGCTGAAGGCGCCCTCAAGGCATTCACGCCACCCGGCAAATACGACGAATACACCATGGTGTCTTCGGGTGGCCAATCCGGCAACCTCTATCTGATCGGCGTGCCGTCGATGCGCCTGCTCAAGACGATCCCCGTCTTCACCCCGGAGTCGTGGTCGGGCTACGGCCAGGGCGCCGACTGGAGCGAGACGATCCTCGCTGAGGGCTCGAGCGACAAGCAGGCCCGCGAGCTCAAGTGGGGTGACACGCACCACCCTGGCCTGTCCGAGACGAACGGCGAGTACGACGGCCGCTTCGTCTACATCAACGACCGCGCCAATGGCCGGATCGGGATGGTCGACCTGCGGGACTTCAAGACCAAGCAGATCGTCGACCTCCCGAACATGCAGACCTCGCACGGCGGCGTGTTCGTCACCCCGAACACGGACTACGTTCACATCTCGAGCATGAGCCCGGTGCCCCAGACGCCGGACGGCTATGCGCCGCTCGACCAGTACAAGGAGAAGTACCGGGGCATCTCCAGCTGGCTGTCGATCGACCAGGGTACTGGCAGGATCGACCTGGCCAAGAGCTTCCAGATGGAGCTGCCGCCCTACACCCAGGACCTGGCCGATGCCGGCAAGCTGGCCAGCGACGGCTTCGCGTTCATCGGCAGCTACAACACCGAGATGGCCACCGGCGGGATCATGGAGGGGAAGGAGCCGATCGAGAAGGGCGCGTCGGCGCGAGACTTCGACTACCTCCACATCATCGACTGGAAGAAGGCGGCCGAGGTCGCCGCTGCCGGCAAGACCGAGATGCGCAACGGGATCAGGGTCATCACGCTCCAGACGGCGATCGACGAGGGCCTGCTCTATCTCGCGCCGGAGCCGCGCAGCCCGCACGGCGCCGACGTGAGCCCGGACGGCAACTACATCGTGGTCGGCGGCAAGCTGGACCCGAACGTGACGATCTACGACATCGAGCTGATCAAGAAGGCGATCGCGGCCAAGGACTTCGACGGGAACGACGAGTTCGGCGTGCCGATCCTCAAGTTCAAGTCGGTCGTGGCCGGCCAGGTGGAAGTGGGCCTGGGCCCACTCCACACCCAGTTCGACGGCAAGGGCAACGGCTTCGTCAGCCTGTTCCTCGACAGCGCGGTCGCCAAGTTCAGCCTGGGTCCGAAGGCGGGTATCAAGGCCGGCGAGGAGTTCAAGCTCCTCGACAACGTCAAGGTCAACTACAACATCGGCCACCTGGCCACGACCGAGGGCGACACCGTGGCCGCCGACGGACGCTACCTGGTCGCCCTCAACAAGTGGTCGATCGACCGCTTCCCGGTGATCGGCACGCTCAAGCCGCAGAACTTTCAGCTGATCGACCTGACCGAACCGAAGATGCGCGTCCTCGCCGACATGCCGATCGGCTTCGGCGAGCCGCACTACGTGCAGATCATCAAGACGAGCCGATTTACCAACGCGATCGATGTCTACCCGCCCGGTACCGACCCGCTGACGATGGCGGCCTCGGCGGTGGCGACCGAAGCCGGCAAGGAGCGGGTCGAACGTGACGGCGACACCGTCCACGTATACATGACGGCCATGCGCAGCCGCTTCACCCCGGACATCCTGCGGGTCAAGAAGGGCGACAAGGTGGTGCTCCACGTGACGAGTATCGAGCAGACGGCGGATGCCACCCACGGGTTCGCGATCCCCGCCTACAACCTCCAGGCGAGCCTGGATCCTGGCGAGGTCGTGACCCTCGAGTTCGATGCCGACAAGGCCGGC
>JANONZ010000413.1:0-2177 GCA_031421095.1 Thermomicrobiales bacterium | reverse complement strand
GACCGCGCTCCTGTCACGGCGCTCATCGTCGGCGACCGATCGTCATCAGGCCGCCAAGCGGAGCGGCACCTCGTACTGCATCGGCGCGCCACTGAGCGCGCAAAGGAGGCACGCAATGGAACGTGATCTGTCCGGCAAGGTCGCCATCGTCACCGGTGGCGCCCGAGGGATCGGAGCCGCCACAGCCGAGGCGATGGCCGCGGCCGGCGTAGCGGTCGTCGTCACCGACGTCCTCGACGAGGAGGGAGAGCGCATGGCGTCGCACCTGCGCGACGGTGGCTACACGGCCCGCTACGAGCACCTTGACGTGAGCGACGAGGCGAACTGGGACCAAGTCGTCGAGAAGACGGTTGCGGAACTCGGCGGCCTCCACGTGCTCGTCAACAACGCCGGCATCGGCACGCTGCCCGACGTCGAGACCGAGACGCGTGAGGGCTGGGACCGCCTGATCGCGATCAACCAGACCGGCGTCTGGCTCGGGATGAAGACGGCCGCGCCCCGCATGCGTGCCTCGGGCGGCGGGTCGATCGTGAACGTCTCATCGATCTTCGGCGCGGTCGGTGGCTTCGGCGGATCGATCGCCTACCACGCCAGCAAGGGCGCCGTGCGCTTGATGACGAAGAACGCGGCGATCCGATACGCGAAGGAGGGGATCCGGGTCAACTCGGTCCACCCCGGCTTCATCGACACGCCGATGATCGAGCAGGTGAAAGACACGCCGGTCGAACAGGCCATCCTTGCGAACACCCCGATGGGCCGGCTGGGGACGCCCGCCGAGATCGGCGCGGTCATCGCCTTCCTGGCCAGCGACGCCGCGTCGTACATGACCGGTTCCGAGGTCTACGTTGACGGCGGCTGGACGGCCCAGTGAGCCATACGGGTGCCGCTGGCCTCGGTGCTTGACGACAAAGGCCGTGGCGCGATGACCGCCACGAGTCGCGCAACGACTGAGCCGCCCCGACCACGGGTCGAGCTGCTCTGGTTCCATGACTGCCCGAACCATCCCGCGGCCAGGGCGCTGCTCGACGAACTCCTCGGCGCGCTGGCGCCGGGCGCGACGGTCGACGAGATCGACGCGACCGATCCTGCCGTCGCCCAGCGCCACCGGTTCCCCGGTTCACCGACGATCCGGATCGACGGCCGGGACGTCGACCCGTCCTTCCAGGATCCCGGCGACTACACGCCCCGTTGCCGGCTGTACAGGACGTCGGCGGGTCTCGGCGGTCTGCCGGAGCGTGCCTGGATCGAGGCCGCTATCGTGGAGAGCCTCGACCGGGGTCGCCGTTCGTCGTGACTCCCTGGCCCGCCTTGGAGCAAGTGTCGGGTGGAGCGGGTCAACCTGGCAGGCGGGCGGCCTGTCGTCGCGCGAGAGGCTGACCGCTACTGCGATCGCCAGGCCGACGATGGCGATCGCGATCGACGCCTCCGTCCAGAACTGGTCGGGGAACAGCTGTGTGAGGCGTTGGGCGCGCCAGAGGCCGGGGCCGCGATCACGTGTTTGGCGTGCTGGTCGGGCTGCGCATGTTCTGCGCCGTGCGCGACGGCGCTGCCGATCACGGCGGGCTGCTCACCCCGGCAGAGGTGGCACGGCACGACCTCGCCACCGCAGGTGCAGCCGAAGCGCTCGATCAGCGCCCGAACGTCGTCCGGCGTCAGCACTGCCTGGTCGTAGTGGACGGTCACGGTCTGGGAAACGGGGTTCGCCTCCGCATCGCCGACTCCGGCCTGCCGGCGCAGGAATCGCTCGAGACCCGCGGCACTGCTGCCCCGCAGCAGACCTCCCGCTTCAAAGACTCTGCTGGTCACGGCTGGCTCCGTTCGTCGTGTCTGGACATCATCGTCGGACCACTCCGCCACTGTCGCAGGCGCTGTTGATCACCGGCTCCGACGTTTCGAATCGATGCTCGTCCCTCGACCTGAGAGGGAAGTTAGGCGAACCTGAGGAAGCTCAGGCGGACGCGTTTCTCACCCTCCACTCAGCTGAATCTCAGGTTTCGCGGCGACAGTCGATCTCGTAAACCCGCCAACAAGCACATCGAGGTTGTCCATGACGCGAAAGATCAGGCTGGCCCTCGCGGCCGGCGCTCTCCTGGCACTGCTCGTCGGAGCCAGCCCGGTCGTGGCGGCGGGCAGCGGAGCCGACTTTGGCGCCTGCGTCGCGCACCACGCGACGACGA
>JANONZ010000412.1:0-9933 GCA_031421095.1 Thermomicrobiales bacterium | reverse complement strand
CCGTGACGTGGCCGGGCAACCGCGCCTCGCTGCTGTTCCATCGGGCGCTGGGATTCGCTACCTCCGAGGCGCCCGGGACGAAGAACCTGTATGGCTCGTCGGCGTTTCCCGACTACGACGCCGACCGTGAGGACCGAGTCGTCTTAAGCCTGGATCTGTGACCGCTCAGCCGGGAACCGCGACGGCGGCCGGTGTCAACTGCTCGTGGAGCAGACGTCCGAAGCGAGCGATGCGCTCCGTCTCCGGGACGGCCGCAAGCCAGCGCTCCAGCAGTGCCTCGCCCTCCGCGTAGACGAAGACGTAGGTTCGCCACAGGGGGTGCTGGATGAACTCGAGGCGCTTGGCGATCGTCGCCGGCACGTAGCGGCCCACGTCGCGAAGGTACGCGCCGACCTCCTCGCGGGACCGACCATCGGCATGGAGCATGATCGCGGCGTTCCCCTGGATCGCCGACAGGGCGTGCCGCGTGCCGGCGAGGGCGACCGTCCGCTCGGCCGCGTCGCGGGCGGCCATGGGATCGGCCGCTATGGGGAATCCCGCCCGCTCGTAGAGCTCCATCAGCAGCCCGACGTGCTCTTCCGGCGGGACCGCGAATCGGAAACCCAGGTCTGCCAGGCCCTCGCTGATGAGGCACTCCGGCGTGTTGATAAGCAGGATGGACGCCTCGAGTCGTCCGGCACCATCGACCAGGTCGGCTTCCTTCTGGGCGTGCTCCAGATGATGGCCCGGATAGGTCTCGTGGGCGACCGTCCTCATGAGGTCGTTGGCGCGAACCGGGAGATCCGTGTTGATGGCCACGCGCGACCGCCGCCCGCCGTCGTACCAGTTGTAACCCGACCATGGTTGGTCGGTCACCAGCGAGACCCGCAGGTCCTCGCGCTCCGGCAGCCCGAACAGCGCGGCGGCGCGGGTCCGATAGCGGTCGACGAGCCAGTCCAGGACCGGCGGCAGGCGATCGAACGGGACCTCGAAGCGCGCGTCCCAGGCGGCCAACCGGTCTTCCAGGGGCCCCTCGCCCGGGAGCAGGGCGTCGAGCTGTTCGGCAGCCGCCTCGAACTCGGCGTCCGGACGGCGCGGCGGGGCATGGTCGAAGCAGCGCCGCACGTGCTCCAGGTACGGCAGGCCGTCGCCCGCCAGAACAGCGGCCTGCGCCTCGAGCGCGACCAGCTGCACGTCCAGCCACGCTTGGCGATCGGCGTCGCCGACCTCGGCGTCGAGACGAGCTCTCAGGGCGGCGGCATCGTCGCGGAGGCGGACCGGCGACCGCAACTGCTCCATGTCCACCTGCGCCTTGAGGTCCGCCGGACCGAAGTAGCCATCGACGACGCCCGGGATGTGCTGGTCCAGGCGGAGGCCCAGCAGAAGGTAGTCGCGGGCGACCGGATCCGGGGCCGGGACGGTTCGTGTGCCACCGGTCGCCGGGACCCAGCCGTCGCCGCCAGGGCCGACACCGTCGGTCATCGCTGCATCTTGTCCGGCCGAGGAGCCCGAGGCCTGTCGTGGTCCAGGTGATCGTCGGCACGTCGCCTGGCCTCCGCCAGTCGCTCCGTCAGCCCGGGGTCGGCGGGAAGGCCGGACTGGTCCGGTGCGCGGTCGGCTGGCCGGTCGGCGGCGCGGTCGCTCGCGCGGTCCGTGCCCCGCTGGCCGATGCCGAGACCACCGGTCTCCCCGACGAACGGCATCCCCTGGCGCCCGACGGCATCGAGGCTCATGCGCAGGGCGGCAGTCTTCTGTTCGGCCACCTCGCGGACGTAGGCGGCCTCCTCGTCCGGGGCCATCGGGCGACCGCGGACGATACCCTTCGGTTTACCGACCATGAGCCACGCCAGGTGGTAGCGGTCCATGCTCCCCCAGGCCGACTTGAGCAGGTCGTCGGAGCGCTGGAGCCAGACCTGGAGCGACCCGAACGATGGGTTCGCCCGCAACCGGTCGCCCTCCTCGATCAGCTGACGGGTGCCCGCGATGAGCTCGTCGCGGGTCATCCGGGTTCGTCCTCGCCGCGGATCATCGCCTCGCGGGCCGCCCGCGCGCGACGCGTCCACGGTCCCTGGGAACCGTCCCCGACCGATCTGCCATCGAAGCGGGTGACCGGCAGGATCCCGGCGACGCTCGACGACACGAACGCCTCGTCGGCGATCGCCAGATCCCGGGCGCTGAGGCGCCCCTCGAGCGGCCGCAGACCGTTCCTCGCCCCCCAACCAAGCAGCCACGACCGGGTCGTCCCGGGCAGGATCGCGCACTCCAGCGACGGCGTTGCAAGTTCCGGCGCCTCGTCGCCGGCGGCTCGCCGAACGATGAAGATGTTCGCGGTCGTGGCCTCGGACAGGGCGCCGTCGGTGGTCAGGAAGAGGGCATCGTCGGCACCGGCCCGGCGGGCTTCGAGGCGGGCGTACACGTACTCTGCCCGCGACGTCGTCTTGAGCCTGACGAGCGGGTTTCGTGGGTCGCGCCGGATCGCCGACGTCACGAGGTGCATGCCCCGCTCGATGTGAGCCGGCGGTGCGGGCAGGACCGGCCACGCCTGGATGGCGATCGTGGGCTCGACCGCTTCATCGAGCGGCAGGAGCCCGCGGCCCCGGAACCGACCACGCGTGACGGTGATCCGGATCGAAGCGTCACCATCGGAGCCATCGAGGCCGTCAGCCGCGAGCAGTTCGGCGATGCCGCCCGCGATAAGGGCAGCGATGTCGTCGGGCAGCGCGATGTCGAGGCCGCTGGCCGAGCCGCGCAGGCGCGCCACGTGCTCCGCCAGTTCGGTCGGACGACCGGCTCGCGCGCGAAGCGTCTCGAAGATGCCGTCACCCAGCTGGAACCCACGATCGAAGACCGACACGTGCGGCCCATCCGCGGGCAGGAGGCGACCGTCCACCCACACGTGGCCGGCGCCCACGCCCCCGTTCGAACCCGTACTCATTCGACCTCCACCCCGCCGATCGCGCCGAGCGGGCCACGTGCCTTGGTGACCGTCTCGTCCCACTCCGCCGCCGGGTCGCTCTTCCAGGTGATCCCACCACCGACATGCAGCGTGAGCCGATGGCCGTCCGCGACGAACGTCCGGATGATGATGCTGGTCTGCATCGCACCGTCTGGTCCGATCCAGCCGATGGCGCCGGTGTACGGGCCGCGTCGGACGGGCTCCAGGCCCTCGAGGATCTCCATCGCCCGGATCTTCGGGGCGCCGGTGATCGAGCCACCGGGGAACGACGCTGCGAGGAGGTCGAACGCGTCACGCCCCTCGGCAAGAACGCCGGTGACCGTCGAGACGAGGTGCTGAACGGCGGCCGTCCGCTCCAGGCGGCACAACCGCGGGACGCGGACCGTGCCGGGCCGGCAGACCCGGCCGAGGTCGTTGCGCAGGACGTCGACGATCATCACGTTCTCCGCCCGGTCCTTGGCACTTGCGAGGAGGTCCCGGGCCAAAGTCCGGTCTTCGGCGGCGGTGCGGCCGCGCGGCCTGGTCCCCTTGATCGGATCCGTCTTGACGACACCCTCCAGATCGACGGACAGGAACGGCTCCGGCGAGGCGGACAGCAGCGCGCGCGGACGGCCGGTCAGCTGCCCCGGACCAAGGTCGACAAAGGCCGAGAAGAGGGAGGGATCGCCGGTGCGCAGGCGTCGATACAGCTCCCACGGGTCGCCGGCGAATGGCGTCTCGAGACGTCGAGTGAGGTTGGCCTGGTAGATGTCGCCACGGGCGATGCGGTCGCGAACGCGTTCGACACCGGCCTCGTAGGTCGCCCGGTCCATCCCGGATCGGAAGACGAGCGGAAGGTCGAAGGCCCCGTCGTCATGGCGCTCGAGACCGACCGTGCGGGCGTCGACTCGCGCGGTCGTCCGGCTCGGTGTCGTGAGTCGAGCGTGGACGTCGTCCAATCGGCGAGCCAGGCGACGCGCGTCGCCGTCCAGGGCGCGGCCGCCCAGCCAGGCGTGACCGGTCCGGCGGTCCCAGGCCACGACCCAGTCGTGGAGCGCCAACCGCAGCGGCGGCAGGTCCTGGTCGGCGGGCACGATGGCCGGCAGGTGTTCGAGCGCCGCTCCCACGTCATAGCCGAGGAAGCCGACCAGCCCGCCCAGGAACGGCGGGGCGTCGGCCGGCACGACGACCGTGCGGTCGAGGCGCGCAACGAGCCGGCGGGCAACGGCGAAGGGATCCGGACCCGCCGCGGGCGACTCCAGGACCGCGACCGGGTCGGCGGTCAGGTAGGTCCAGCGCGCGTTGCGCCCCGGTCGAGCGCTCTCGAGCAGGACCAGGCCCGGGAGATCCCGGAAGGCCTCGGCAGCATCGATCGCCCTGGCGCCGGCGAGTCGATCGGGGAGTCGGCGGAGGCGAAGCGGCGCAGCAGGCCGGGGTGACGGGATCACCGACCGATGATACGGCCGCGTACGCCCAGCACGCCCTGATGGAGGCCGGCGCGGTCGGCGCGGTCGCCACGGCCGACGCGGCCGGCGCGGTCGGCGCGGTCGACGCGGCCGGCGCGGTCGACGCGGTCGACGCGGAGACCATGCAGGAATGGCGCGCCCGCCGCCCCGCGCCTCGCTAGCATCGGACGATGCGCACACGAGACCTCGGCATCGTCATCGGGCGCGGCCGGCCCGGTCCGCTCAACGCCATCACCGACGTCGCGGGCGTCCGCGTCGGCCACATGACGATCGTCGAAGGTGACGGCCCGCTCGTCGTCGGGCGCGGACCCGTCCGCACCGGCGTGACCGTCGTCGTCCCGCATATCGCCGAACGCTGGCGGGAACCGGTCTTCGCTGGCTGCCACCGGCTCAACGGCAACGGCGAGATGACCGGTCTCGAATGGGTCCGCGAATCGGGGATGCTGACGTCGCCGATCGCGATCACCAACACGCACAGCGTCGGCGTCGTGCGCGACGCGCTCGTGGCAGCCTCGGTGGAGCACGCCGCATCGTGGACCGCGTGGTGGTCGCTGCCGGTGGTCGGCGAGACCTACGACGGCCTGCTCAACGACATCAACGGGTTCCACGTGCACCCGGAGCACCTCCGCTCGGCCCTCGATTCGGCCGTCGGTGGGCCGGTCGCGGAGGGCAATGTCGGTGGCGGGACCGGGATGATCTGCCACGAATTCAAGGGCGGGATCGGCACGGCCTCGCGGGTCATCCCCGACGCGCTCGGCGGCCACACCGTCGGGGTCCTGGTGCAGGCCAACTACGGCAAGCGCGACTGGCTGCGCGTGGACGGCGTCCCGGTCGGGCAGGGACTCGGCACGGCCGAGATCCCGAGCCCGTACGACGCCGGTATCGCACGGTCCGGCCCGCCGCCCGGTTCCGGCTCGATCATCGTCGTCATCGCGACCGACGCGCCGCTGCTCCCCCACCAGTGCGAGCGGCTCGCGCAGCGGGCCGGGCTCGGGATCGCCCGTGCCGGGGGGACCGGCGGCCACACGAGCGGCGACCTGTTCATCGCGTTCGCGACCGGCAACCAGCTGCCCGTCGGGGACGAGGATCGCCCGTCGATCCTGAGCTACGACGTGCGCGCCGCCGGCGACAGCGTCATCGATGCCCTCTTCGACGGGACGATCGAGGCGACCGAGGAGGCGATCGTCAACGCGCTCATCGCGGCGCAGACGATGGTCGGGCGCGACGGCATCACCGCGCACGCCCTCCCCCACGATCGGCTGCTCGAGGTCATGGCCCGCTACGGCCGAGGTCCGCGGACCGGCTGATGGTCACCGCGCCGCCCAGGCCTCGGGCCCGACGTTCATGTGGCCGTCGTCGTGGCCCGGGCGTCAGTCTGCGGGAACCGGTGCGAGCTTCTCGATCGGTACGCCGATGAGGCTGCCGTACTCGGTCCAGCTGCCGTCGTAGTTGCGGACCCGGCTGTAGCCG
This sequence comes from Thermomicrobiales bacterium, assembly GCA_031421095.1. Classification (GTDB taxonomy): domain Bacteria; phylum Chloroflexota; class Limnocylindria; order Limnocylindrales; family CSP1-4; genus SPCO01. Next base: position 4,083 of record JANONZ010000412.1, on the reverse strand, counting down.
AGCAACTCGTGCAGGACGAACCAGCTATGGCTGGAGCGCTCACCGATCCGGCAGTAGGCGATGATGTCCTTGTCCGGGGTCACGCCCTTCGCCTCGTACAGCGTGGCCAGCTCCTCTGTGCTCTTGAACGTGCCGTCCTCACGGACCGTCTGCGCCCACGGGATGGACGCCGCACCCGGGATGTGGCCGGCCCGCTGGGCCGTCTCGCTCATGCCCGGAGGCGCGATGATCTCGCCGTTGTACTCAGCTGGCGAACGGACGTCGACAAGCACCAGCTCCGGGTCGCCCAGGCGCGGCAGGATGTCGTCCCGGAAGGCGCGCAGGCTGAAGTCCGGCTCGGGCAGCTGGTAGCCGGTGGGCGCATAGCTCGGCTCGTCGACGCTCAGTGCGAATCCCTTGTCGAGCCAGTACTTGCGCCCGCCATCGAGGATCCGGATAGCCGGGTGGCCGTACAGCTTGAGCTGCCAGTACGCCCAGGCGGCGAACCAGTTGTTGTTGTCGCCGTACAGGACGACCGTCGTGTCCGGCCCGATCCCGGATGCGGACAGCAGCGCCGAGAAGTCCTCGCGCCCGGCGATGTCGCGGCGGACGCCGTCGGCCAGCTGGCTCGTCCAGTTCCAGCCGACCGCGCCCGGCAGGTGGCTCTGCTCATAGGCGGTCGTATCGACGTCCACCTCGACGAAGCGGACGTTCGGATCGCTCAGGTGCTGACGCGCCCAATCGCTGTCGACCAGGGCGCCGTCTTCGGCGTAGGCGTCGTGACTCATGTCGGTGATCCTCCGGGATGGAACCGTGTCGGGCCGGTCGGGTGGAAGTGGACGGTGCTCCGTGCTGGGTTCGCGGCTTCCGGGATCAGTCCCCCGACGTCGGTCGGTCGCGGCGGCTGAATTCGGCGAGCCGCTCCGTACACGCGGCCGCCTCGCGCTGCGCCTGGCGAACGATCCACGGATCCACCCGGCTGGAATCCTCGATGGTCAGGACCGCACCCCGGGCGCCGTCCTCGATGACGATCCCGGAGCTGTTGCGGTAGTCCGCCATCCAGTTGGCCTGGAGCTGAAGGACGACGTCGGCCACGATCGGCACGCTGAACAGCCAGTCCAGATACGTCGCGTTGAGGCGATCGACAACGTCCGCCAGGCGGACCGACCGACCGCGCTCCAGGCGCGCCACGAGATCGATCACGCGAATCGTGGTGAACGGATCACCGGCTTCGGCGACGGTCGGCGGGGTGATGGCCGGATCCGGCAGTCCAACCGGCGGGATACGCAGCGGGCCAAGGCCGATGGCGAGGAAGGGAGCGTCGGTCATGGGGTCGGTCATCTCCGACTAGTTTACTAGGGATTGCTCGCAGCCTACCACCGGACCGTGGTCGACACCAGCATCCGGGGCGGTCGTTGGCGAATGAACCTTCACTCTCCCGATATCGCATCTTCGGGGTATGTGCGTCATGCTGCGGCAACTGGGCAGATCGCCCGGTACCGGACCGGACCTCATTCGGACCGGTGAGCGTCACCCCCACACGAGCACGATGCCCACGATGGACCTCCAGCCGATCCTGCCCGAACCGACCATCGATCCCGAGCCACCGGACGCGACCTCTGTCGCGGCTGGGCCCTCCCAGGCTTCGGGGTCACCGGCGGCCGGCCGTGGACGCGGTGCGATGGTACGTCGCGCGGTCATCGGGCTGGCGCTGGCCGTGACGTTCAGTATCGGGATCGGGGTCGGCCGACTCGCGTTGCCCGTCGTGGGCGACACAGGGGCGACCGCCCCGAACCCTTCCGCCGTCACGGGTGCCCATTTCGGGCTCATCCGCGAGGCATGGGACACCCTCCACAAGGAGTATGTCGGGGCCCGCGACCTCAAGGATCAGGACCTCATCTACGGCGCGATCACTGGGATGACCCAGGCGGTCGGCGACACCGGCCACACCTCGTTCCTGACGCCCAAGGAACGGGCCGACCGTGCCAGCGACCTATCGGGTTCCTACGTCGGCATCGGCGTCCGCATCGATGTCTCCGCGGACAAGCTGCCGCTCATCGTCGGCGTGTTCCGGGGCAGCCCGGCGGAGAAAGCCGGGCTCGTCGTCGGGCAGGAGATCATCGAGGTGGACGGCCAGTCGACGGTCGGCAAGAACCTCGACGAGGTCGCCACCTGGGTCCGCGGCGAATCCGGCTCGACCGTCGTCCTGAAGCTCCGAGCCGGCGCGGACGGTGCCGAGACGACCGTCTCCATCGTTCGTGCAGCCGTGGCTGTGGAACCCGTCTCGTGGGCCCTCGTCCCGGGCACGCGGACGGCGCTGCTCCGCCTCGACCAGTTCTCGCAGGGTGCCGCGGACGCGGTGAAGACCGCGCTTGGCGAGATCCGCAAGGCCGGTGCCGACCGGATCATCCTCGACCTGCGTGGCAACCCGGGTGGCTACGTCAATGAGGCCGATGGCATCGCCAGCCAGTTCCTGTCGAAGGGTGACGTCTTCGTTGAACGGGCCGCCGATGGCAGCGAGACCCGCCACCCGGTCTCTCCCGGAGGCGTCGCCACGGACATCCCGCTCGTGGTGCTGGTCGACGCAGGAACGGCCAGCTCCGCCGAGATCGTCTCGGGCGCCATCCAGGATGCCAGCCGCGCACAGATCGTCGGGGTCAAGACGTACGGCACCGGCACGGTCCTGGGCGAATTCCCACTGTCGGATGGCTCTGCGCTGCGCGTCGGCACGGTGGAGTGGCTGACCCCCAAGGGCCGTCAGATCTGGCACCAGGGCATCACTCCGGATGTCATCGTGGAGCGTGCCAGCGACGTCGCCGCAATCGGGCCGGACGACGTCCGTGCACTGACTCCCGCCCAGTTCGCGGGCCTGAAGGATCCGCAGCTGGCGCGCGGGCTGCAGCTGGTGACGGCCGTCACGACGACCGGCGGCTGACCCTCAGTCGGCGAGTGAACGCCAGCGCCAGGTCATCTCAGCCGTCAGCGGCTCGCCGGGCACGACGATCCGCGGGTCCCGGTTGAGCGCGTCGGGGGGCGCGGTCTGCGGCTCGATGCACATCGCGTAGTCGGGCATCGTGTAGACGACGAGGTCCGGGCAGTCCGACTCGATCGTCAGCTCGAGGAAGCCTGGCCAGCGCAGGACGGGCGGGCGGCGCAATTCCGTGAAGCAATCGTCCCAGGGTCCCTGAGGCGGCGTGACACGCCGGCGCGTCGCGATCCCCTCGTCATCACGGACGTACATCGCGCCGGCATCGAGGTCGATCTCCAACGGGCCGGGCTCGCCACGGCCGGCGGCCATCATGTCGCTCGATCCGGCTGGGCCCTGGCCGGTCGTCACGGTCGGCGGTCGTCGGACGAACCACGGGTGCCACCCCATCGAGGCCGGCATCGGCTCGTCGGCATGCAGCTCCAGTCGGCACGTGAGGTGGGTCGCGCCAAGCTCAAAACGCTGCACGGCGATGCCGCGAAACGGCCAATCCGGCCCGAGTCTCGTGGTGATCGCGCCGTCGCCGAGGACCGTCCAGCGCCGCCCCAGGACCGTCCCATGGATCGCGTGCGGCGGGTCGACGATGGGCAACCGCCAGGTCCGTCCGGCGAAGTCGAAGGCGCCGTCCCTGACCCGACCGGCGTACGGCGCCATCGGGTAGGAGCCCCAGGCGATCTGGCTGTGACCCTCGGTGACGAGCAGTTGGCGACCGTCAACGATGAACGACGCGATCCGGCCCCCATGCACGAGGTCCACGATCGCCTCGACGCCGGGCGCATCGAGGACCAGCGCTTCAGGGTCGGATGCTGGCACGGCAGGGTGGTCCGGCATCCCGACCGTGAGCGTACCGCCACCGGAGGCCGCGACGGCTCGCAATGGCGTGCCCTTGGCCACCAGCTCGTTCACGGGTGGGGTGGTCCGGAAGATCTGCTGGTCGAACCCGACGATGATGCCGCCAATGGTCTGACCGACCGACTGGCCCTTCTTCTTCGCCATCCATAGAGCGTAGCCCACGGTGGGGAGGGCGGTCGGCGGCGACGGGGATGGGGGCGTCGGCGGCGTCAGCCGGTGGAGCGATTCCCGTCGAGGCGCGCGGGCCGGTTCCGTGGCGCGTTCGG
>JANONZ010000411.1:0-5624 GCA_031421095.1 Thermomicrobiales bacterium | reverse complement strand
ATCGTCGGAGTGGACTCGGGCGTCGGGCGGAACACCTACCTGACCGACACGATGATCGTCGTCTCGCTCGACTCGGTGACGGAGACGGTCTCCATGGTCTCGATCCCGCGCGACATGGTCGACGTCCCGCTTCCAGACGGTCGCCGATTCAAGGGCAAGATCAACTCGCTCGTGTCCTACGCACGCCGCAACGCGGCCCAGTTCCCGGGCTCGGACGGGACCGGCTTCGACGTCCTCATGGGCGCACTCGGGACACTTCTCGAGCGTCCCATCGCCTACTACGCAAAGGTCGACCTGGGCGGCTTCGTGCGCGTGGTGGACACGCTTGGCGGGGTGAACGTCAACGTCGGCCGCGGCTTCTGCGACCCGGGCTATGACGAGTACGGCTTCACGCGCGGCTTTTCGATCACGGCTGGCCGTCATCACCTGAACGGGCAGCAGGCGCTCGCCTTCGCGCGTGTGCGAAAAGCGTCGGGTGAAAGCGACTTCACCCGGGCGGCCCGTCAGCAGGAGGTGATATCCGGTATCCGCGATGCGATCGTGAAGGGCGGGTTCCTAAACGACCCGATCGGGCTGCTCAAGGCGATCGGACGGACGGTCGAGACAAACGTCCCCCGCGAGCTGCTGCCGGATCTCGCCGATGCGGCGAGTCGGGTCGGGCGTGACAAGACCTACCGCGCCGTCATCACGCATCCGCTCGTCAAGTCCGGCTTCGACAGCCGGGGCTCCATCCAGATCCCGGACCTGGTTGGGATCCGTGCGCTCGCCGGCATGCTCTTCCCGGATGCCGGCGCGCTGCCGGATGCGGCATATGGCCTGCCGCCATCGACAGGCTCCGTCAAGGGGAGTGGCGTTAGCGGTTGCGCACCGGCGCCGAGACCGAAGCCCACTGCGAAACCGACCTCGAACCCGACGCCATCCCCCCAGCCGAACGCGACTCCGACTCCGACTCCCGAGGCGTCTCCCGCCGCGTCCCCCGCGGCGGGCCCGGCCGCGTCTCCCGCCGTGGCGTCCCCCGCCGCCGCGTCCCCCGTGGCGTCTCCCGCGGCGGGCCCGGCCGGCTGATCCGGAGTGCCCAGGGGTCGGCCTCGTACCATGCCCGCGTGACGACCCGCACGAGCGCCGGGATCCTTCTCTACCGCTTGGTCGACGGCCGGCTGGAAGTGCTCCTCGCGCATCCGGGCGGGCCCCTCTTCGCGACCCGGGACGAGGACGTCTGGTCGATCCCGAAAGGCGAACCGGGTGACGACGAGCCGCTCCTCGATGTGGCCGAGCGCGAATTCGCCGAGGAGACGGGGTACCCGGTTCCGGACGGTCCGCGGCTCAAGCTTGGCTCGATCGTTCAGAAGGGCGGCAAGGTCGTCCATGCCTGGGCGGTCGAGGGCGACCTGAACACCGACCTTGCCATTTCGAACAGTTTCGAGATGGAGTGGCCGCCGCGGTCCGGTGCGTCCCGAACCTTCCCGGAGATCGATCGGGTGGCGTGGTTCGACCTGGACGAGGCACGCCGTCACATCAAGTTCGCCCAGATCCCGCTGCTCGAACGGATCGAGACGGAGCTGAGCAACGCGGTCGGCTGAGCGGTCTCCGGGCAAGCCTTTGGCTCGCGAGGATCGGCCTCGACACGGCCCGACCCGACACGGTCCGACACGGCCCCGACCCGACACGGCCCCGACCCGACACGGCCCCGACACGGCCCGACCCGACACGGTCCGGCACGACACGGGCCGGCACGCCGGCGGCCCCGGTACGCCGGCCCGGCCCGACGCGGCCCCGACGTGGCCCCGCCCCGACACGACGTGCTTGCTGGCAAGCTATGCGCCCGAGGACTTGTATGGCCGGTGCCACGGGTCAAGCCTCGGGATCTGATTGCCAGATGGCACGCGACGAGCACGCGCTGAGCGTGGATGCGAGCGGCCTTGACTCTGATCGACTCGTCCTCGGTCGGCCTGAGGCGCAAGACCGGCCTTAGGAGTCCGGGAAGAAATATCTGGCCGCATTTGCAGTGAATGCCTCCGCGCCCCGCGCCCCGCGCCCCGCGCCTCCGCGCTGCGCCTCCGCGCCCCGCGCCTCCGCGCCGCGTCAGGTCGCCAGCGCCTCTTGAAGCAGCAATGTCAGCTGGTCCCACTCGACAAGGAACGCGTCGTGGCCCTTCGTCGATCGGATCTCGCGATATCGCGCGTCCACGCCGGCCGCACGAGCTCGTTCCACGAGGGCGTGGATCTGCCGCGGGCCATACAGGATGTCGTCCTGGATCCCGACGCCGGTCAGTCGTGTCCCACCGGCCGCCAGCCGCGCGAACGCATTGTCGAGGCCACCCCATGCGACCCCAACGTCGTGTCGGTCCATGGCCCCCACCAGCACCCGGTAGGTTGCCGGGTCGAACCGGTCGATGAGCTTGCGACCCTGGTGATCGAGATACGACACGATCGATGGCCGGCCATCGGCCTCGATGGACCGCCCGAATCGCTCCTCGAAGTCAGCCTCGCTCCGGTACGTCGTCATCGCCAGCGCCCGGGCGAGCGCGAGGCCATCCAGACCCAACCGATCGATGAGCTCGACTTGGAGATGGTTCCAGGCGACCGCCATCGGCCCGGTGGCAGCGGGCGCCGCGATCGGGATCACCGCACGAACCCCTTCCGGCCGATCGAGCGCCACCTCCAGCGCGACCATCCCGCCGAGCGAGCCGCCAGCGACGAGGTCGAGCCGTTCGATACCGAGCGTGTCGAGCAACCGCCATTTGACCCGCGCCTGGTCCCGTGTCGACACGGCCGGGAAGGTCGACCCGTACGGGTACCCGGTCGCCGGGTCCATGGAGGTCGGGCCGGTCGTCCCGTAGCGGCCGCCCAGCAGGTTCGCCGAGAGGACGCCGACCCTCGTGGTATCCAGCGCCCGCCCCGGCCCGATGAGCGGTTCCCACCAATCGCCGGCGGCATCCGCGGACCCGGTGAGGGCGTGGATGACGAGGACCTGTGGCGCCGCCCCCGGGGCCGGGCCGTCATGCCGGTACGCGACCGTCAGCCTGGCCAGCCGGCCGCCGGCTTCGAGCTCGAACGGGCCCAGCTCGGCCGATTCGATGCGACCGGTCCCGGTCGGTGGACCGGTCACATGGTCACCACGGAGACGCGCGGCCGGAGCAGTCGCCGCGGCCGGAGCAGCCGGAGCAGTCGCCCCGGCACCAGCCGCCGCGGCCGGAGCAGTCGCCCCGGCACCAGCAGTCGCCCCGGCACCAGCCGCCGCGGCCGGGGCAGATGCCCCGGCTCGCGCCACTGGACCAGCCGCCCCGGCCGCCGGGACATCCAGGCTCACCCGCGTGCGCCGACCAGCTCGCCGTCGGCCGCCGCGTCGGCCGTGGCCGCTGCGAGGGCCTGCTCCAGGTCGGCCAGCAGGTCGTCGATGTGCTCGAGCCCCACCGACAGCCTGATGAGGTCCGCCGTGACGCCGGTCGAGGCCTGCTCCTCCGGCTCCAGCTGGGAGTGGGTCGTGGACGCCGGATGGATGATCAGCGACTTCGCATCGCCCACGTTGGCGAGCAACGAGAAGATCTGGACGTTGTCGATGAGCTTGCGACCGGCTTCAACGCCGCCCTTGACGCCGAAGGTCACGATGCCACCGAAGCCGCCCGTGAGGTAGCGCTTCGCCAGCTTGTGCGATGGATGTGATTCGAGACCGGGATAGCTGACCCAGGCCACGTCATCGCGGGTCTCCAGCCAGCGGGCGACGGCCAGCGCGTTCTCGCTGTGGCGAGTGATCCGCAGGGGAAGCGTCTCGAGGCCCTGCAGGAAGAGGAACGAGTTGAACGGGCTGAGCGCAGCGCCGAGGTCGCGCAGGCCCTGGACGCGCAACTTCAGGATGAACGCGAGGTTTCCGAAGGCGCCCGTGTAGCTGATCCCGTGATACGAGGGATCCGGGTCGACGAAGTCCTGCTTGAACCGCTCGGACGCAGCCCAATCGAAGGTCCCGGCGTCGACCACGACGCCACCGATGGCCGTGCCGTGCCCACCGATCCACTTCGTGGCCGAGTGGATGACGATGTCAGCGCCGTGCTTGATCGGCTGGGCCAGGAGCGGCGCGAAGGTGTTGTCGACGATGACCGGCACGCCCCGGGCGTGGGCCACGTCGGCGATCGACGCCAGGTCGTGGACGTCCAGGCGCGGGTTCCCGATGAGCTCGAGGAAGACGGCCTTGGTCTTGTCGTTGATGGCTCGGCCGAATGCCGATGGATCGGAGCCGTCCACGTACGTCGTGGTGATGCCGATCTTCGGCAGCGTGTGAGTGAACAGGTTGTACGTGCCGCCGTACAGGGAGGAAGACGAGACGATGTTGTCGCCGGCTCGGGCCAGATTGAGGATGGTCAGCACCTCGGCGGCCTGGCCGGACGCAACGCCCAGGGCGGCGACGCCACCCTCAAGCGCGGCGACGCGCTGCTCGAACACGTCGGTCGTCGGGTTCATGATCCGGGTGTAGATGTTCCCGAATTCCTGGAGACCGAACAGCCGAGCGGCATGGGCCGCGTCATCGAAGACGTAGCTGGTCGTGGCGTAGATCGGTACCGCGCGGGCGTTGGTGGTCGGGTCCGGCTTCTGGCCGGAATGGAGCGCGCGAGTCTCGGGGCGGAAGGTGGTCGGATCGAGTTCGGCCATGTCGTTGTTTCCTTTCTCGGGTGGGTCGACTGTGGTTCAGGCTGCGGTGCGGGCGCTTTGGGCCGTCGGCGTGAGCAGTTCGATATGGACTGGCGTGGGGTTGGAGATCAGGTCGAGGACCGGGCAAACCGAGTTGACGTACTCGCGCAGTCGCTCGAGTTCCTCCACCGGGGCCGAGCTGTCGAGCGTGACGGTGCCGCGGATCGCCAGGAACCCGGGGCGGATCGACGCTTCGCTGCCGAAGAATCCGCGGAGATCGATGTCACCCTCGAGAGTCACCGCGACACCATCGAGCGGGACGCCGAGCGCGTCCGCGTGGAGGCGGTAGCTGATCTCCTGGCACGTCGCGAGCGCGGCGAGTGCGTACTCGACCGGACTCGGAGCGGCGTCTGTGCCGGCCAGCGTCGGGGGCTCGTCGACCTCGATCGTGAAGGTCCGGGTCCGGACCGTACTCTTGAGGCCATCCTCCTGGCGGCTCTCCACGCGGAACTTCACGAGCGCGGACGAGGGTGTTGCCGTAAAGGCTGCCGCCCCGGTTGGGATGACGGCGCCGAACCTGGATGAAGTCATCGTTGCCCCTCATTGATGTTTGTCGATCTGTGGGTGAGGTCCCATGGAGCCGTTCGGCTATGGTCGACTTCGGCGGTCACCCGTCGCGTCGGTCGGAGGAAACAAAAAAGCTGCAGCTCCTGGTGGAGTCTGCAGCCCCGGGACCTCGTCTTCGGTCCCGCTAGCCCTGGTCAGGTGCGCGAGACGTCAGACCCCTTCCTCCGTACGGCGGGGCCGCCTGCGCATACACATGTTCCAGGAGATTTGGGTGTGAGTCACGGTTCGCGCATGGTGGCCGATGCACCCTGCGTTCGTCAACTGGCGCGACCGAAACGCAACCTTCCCTGCGCGCGGCTCCGCGAACCGACCGAGCCCGAACACGACGTCGCTCATGCTCGGACTCCCCGGTTCACGGAGTCCTTGCTCGTCAGT
>JANONZ010000410.1:0-20842 GCA_031421095.1 Thermomicrobiales bacterium | reverse complement strand
GACACGCGGATGCTGGCGCCGGTCGGGCAGGCCGCCACGAGCGGCGACGGCATAGGCCTGGCGGGACTCCATCTCGTGGCCGAGCGACCGGTAAGCATCGCCGCGGACGAGACTCAGGGCCGCGCTTCGGGCCCCCTCGGTAGCCTCGAGGACGGCCAGCGCGAGGGCGGGTGCCGCTCGCAGCGCCAGGCTGAATCGGAGCGCCGCCTCATCCAGCGCGCCGCTCACCAGGGCGGCGCGGGCGGCCTGCAGTTCCTCGGCGGGTTCGGGCAGGCTGGCCATCTCCAGCTCCGATCCCGGATCACCGCCCCATAGGGTCAGCGTCGTCGTCGTCGTCGTCGCGGAGCCGACCTCCGAGCCGTACGGCGCCGTCACGACTGCCGGCGGCGTGCCATCCAGACCGGCCTTCGCCCGAGCCCCCTCGTCTGACAGAGTCGAGGCCAACCCGTTCTCCGTCTCACGGTGGAAGAGCGTCCCAGCGATCGGCGCCGGCTCCGCGGCGTCGGTCGGCCAGACCCCTGCCCGCGGCATCCCGGCGAAGAGCGCGTCGATCGATCCGTCGGCGAGTTCGATCGCGCGCGAAGCGAGTCGGCGCGCTTCCCCGGGCCGGCCATCGACGGCGGCGGCTTCGGCCGCGATCAGCAGCGCCATCGGACGTGGCTCGTCGCTCGCCAGGACGACGTTCGCCGCATCGCCCGCACCGACCAGGTCGCCGGTCCGCCAGCGCGCCTCGGCCAGATCCAGCATCCCGTCCGTATCCAGGCCGCCGATACCGGCCAGCGTCTCCAGCTCCGCCCGCGCCAGTGTCAGCGAACCGAGCCGAAGGTGGGCACGGGCCAAGGCCAGATCCGTGCTTCGGGCCACCGCGACCTCGACCTCCTCTGGCACGACCCGCGGACTCATGCCGGGAGCCGCAGGCGTGCCTCGAGGCCGCGCAGGTAGCGGGCCGGGGCGACCGCAGCGAGACGAAGCGCCTCGTCATTGAAGAGCGTGCCGGCCAGCCGGTGGATCGCGTCGGAGCCGACTGCCTCGACCGCGGCCAGCGCCTCATCGAGGTCCAGGACGCGATCATGGAGCGCCTCCTGGCCACCGATCCACGACGCCACATGGCGGGTGTCGTCCATGCGCAACTCGAGTCCACCGGCGAGGTAGCGCTTGGCCTTCTCCAGCTCAGGCCCCGGAACCAGCTCGTCGCGCAGGCGGACCAGCTCGACCAGGATCGCTCCCAGCGCCGCGGGCAGGGCGGCCGGATCTACGCCGGCCGAGATCTCCAGAGCCCCCGCATCCGCGTAGTCCACGAGCCCTGACGAAACGTCGTAGGCCAGCCCAAGCTCTTCGCGGACCGAAAGGAACAAACGGCTGCTCATGCCATCGCCCAGGACCGCGTTGAGGACGGCCAGCGTCCAGCTGTCGGGATGATCGCGTGGTAGTGCCGGTACGCCGAGGCACAGCTGGGCCTGGCTCGTATCGCGCTTGCCCGTTCGCACTCGCGGGCCGGCCGGCAGCTGGGGCGCGGCCACGAACCCGGGCATGACACCGTTGCCCGTCCCGAATGCGCTCGCCGCCAATCCGGTCGCCCGGTCGTGGGCGATGTCGCCGACCACCGCAACGACGGTGTTGGTCGGCCGGTAGGCCATCTTCCAGAAGTCGTGGATCGCGCTCGACGGCAGCGCCCGGACATCGGCCTCCTCGCCGCAGATCTCGCGGCCGAGCGGCCCGTCGCCGAACATGGCGGTCTGGAACAGGATCTGGCAGTACTCGGAGGGGTCGTCGAGGTAGGAGCGGATCTCCTCGATGATGACGGCCCGCTCGCTCTCGATGTCGCGCTCGTCAAGGCGCGGCCGGACGATCAGCTCCCCCAGGACTTCCATCGCGCGCTCCACCTCACGCAACGGCACGCGCACCCAGTAGACCGTGGACTCGCGATCCGTGGCCGCGTTGAACGAGCCGCCGACGCCCTCGATCGCCTCGCTGATGGCACGGGTGGAGGGATAGGCCGCCGTGCCCTTGAAGGTGAGGTGCTCCATGAAGTGGGCGACCCCGACCTGGCCGGCGGTTTCCAGGCGGGATCCGGCCAGCACGTAAGCGGCGATGGAGACCGAGCGCGCCGCCGGAAGTCGGGCACTGATCACGCGGGGTCCGGCTGGCAGCGCAGTCCGTTCGAACATCCTTGCGATGGTAGCGGATTGCCGCTCCAACCCACGAAAGCTACCGCCGCGCGACCCGGATTCGCATGATCACGATGGTCGTCCGGGGGCTATCCTTCGTGACGACCACGCGGGCTGGGAGTCGTGCGGTCACCCATCGCCAGCGCGCCGTCGAGGCGCCGGTCGGGGCATCGTCCGGGCGCGGTTCCCGGCGAAACGTTGAGGAGGAACACGAGCATGGTCGCCACGCGTCTCAGGTTGCTGTCGCTATCGGCGACGGCGCTGCTCATCTTCGCGGCATGTAGTTCGAACGTGGGGCCAGGCGGTTCCGCCGAGGCCAGTGGGCCAGCCGCCACCACGCCCGCCGGAGCCTGCGCGGGGACGGGCACCAAGGGCGGTACCGGCCTCCAGATCCCGGACGTCGAGGCCGGCAAGTTCAACGTGGCGATGGTCCTCATCGGCCCGCATGACGACGGTGGCTGGAGCCAGGCCCACTACGAGGGTCTGCAGTATCTGTGCGAGAACATGCCCGGGTCACACGTTGCGTACGTCGAGCTGGTGCCCGAGGGCGCCGACTCCGAGCAGGTGTTTCGCAGCCTGTCGCGCAAGGGGTTCAACTTCATCATCGGCACGTCGTTCGGGTACATGGATCCGATGGCCGCGGTCGCCGAGGAATTCCCCGACATCACCTATCTGCACCTGACGGGCTACAAGTCCAACGGCAAGAACTTCGGCAATTTCTTCGGCGCCATGGAAGACTTCAAGTACATGGCCGGCATGCTGGCCGGGTCGCGCGCCGTCAAGGACGGCAACCACAAGATCGGCTATATGGCCACCTTCCCGATCCCGGAGGAACTCCGGCTGGGCAACGCGATCATGCTGGGCGTCAAGCAGACGTGCCCCGACTGCACGATGGATATCCGGTTCATCAACACCTGGCACGATCCCGTGAAGGAGCGTGACGCAGCGGCCTCGCTGTTCGACGCCGGTGCACAGGTCGTGTTCACCGGCGCGGACACTCCGGCGGTCGCAGATGTCGCCAAGGAGAAGGGCAAGTGGGCGGTCACGTACGACCACCCGTCGTCCTGCAAGAGCGAGGCGTGCCTGACCGCGCCGTACTGGATCTGGGGACCGGAATACGTTCGTATCGGCGAGCAGGTCAAGGCCAAGACCTACAAGGCCGGCTACGAGTACTTCGATGCCGACTCCAAGGCGATGGGCCTGTACGGCTTCATGGAGGGCGAGACCCCGAACAAGGGCGTCGCCGATCTGCCCACGGCCGACGTCGACAAGGTCAAGGACGTCCTGGCCAGGGCACTGGCCGGTACATTTGACCGATTCAGCGTCTTCGCCGGACCCATCAAGGACAACACCGGCAAGGAGATCCTCGCGGCAGGCGCCTCGCTCAAGCAGTCCGACCTGGACCAGTTCCCGCCCGGTGCGCCCGGCAACGAATGCTCCGTGTGCATGTACTGGTGGGCGGAGGGAGTGACCGTCCCACTGCCTTCCCTGTCCGGCTCCTGATCCCAGGGGCCCACGGGCGCCAGCCAGTGGGCCCCTGTCACACCTCTGGGTACGACCAGATGACGGCACCTGCGCCTGCGGCTGCGCTCCAGGCGCGCGGCATCGTCAAGGCGTTCCCGGGCATCGTCGCAAACGACCGTGTCGACTTCGATGTGCGGCCCGGTGAGATCCACGCCCTCCTCGGTGAGAACGGGGCGGGCAAGAGCACGCTCATGAACATCCTGGCCGGGCTCTACCGACCGGATGCCGGCGAGATCCTGCTGGACGGCCGACCGATCGCCTTCCGCTCGCCACGCGAGGCGATCGCGGCCGGCCTCGGGATGGTCCACCAGCATTTCACCCTCGTACCCTCGCAGAGCGTCACGGAGAACATCCTGCTGGGCCTGGATCGGCCGCGCTTCCGCCTCCAGGTTGGCAAGTCCGAGGCCGAGGTCGGGCGCCTGGCCGCCCAGTTCGGGATGCGCGTGGACCCACGGGCCAAGATCTGGCAGCTGTCCGTCGGCGAGCAGCAACGCGTCGAGATCCTCAAGATGCTCTATCGCGGCGCCCGCATCCTGATCATGGACGAACCCACCGCGGTCCTCGCTCCCCAGGAGATCGAGGAGCTGTTCCGGACCCTGCGCTCGATGACCGCCGACGGTCGGAGCGTCGTGTTCATCAGCCACAAGCTCGGCGAGGTCATGGCCATCGCCGACCGGATCACGGTCATGCGCCGTGGCAGGGTGACCGCGGCCGGCATCTCCACCGCCGACACCTCGAAGACGGATCTGGCCCGGCGGATGGTCGGTCGCGAGGTCCTTGAACGCCTGGAGCGGACGCCCTACGCGCCGGGCGATGTGATCCTGGCCGTGCAGGACGTTCACGCCGACAACGACCGTGGTCTGCCTGCCTTGCGTGGTGTCTCCCTCGACGTACGAGCCGGTGAGATCGTCGGGATGGCGGCCGTCGCCGGCAACGGACAGAGCGAGCTCGCCCAGGTCATCACGGGACTGCGCGCCTGCCGGGGCAGCGTGACCATGGTCGGCGAACAGGTCGCCAACCGTCCGGCCGGCCAGGCGATCGCGCGGGGGATCGCCCACGTCCCGGAGGACCGGACCGGGGTCGGCAGCTCCCCGAACCTGTCGGTCGCGGACAACCTGATCATGAAGCGCTACCGGGCCGCACCGGTCGCCCGCGGCTGGTTCATCGACGACACCGCCGCCCGCCGCCTTGCCGAGGGGCTCAAGAACGAGTACGCCATCGCCACCCCGTCGATCGACACCGAGGCACGGCTGCTGTCGGGCGGGAACCTCCAGCGCCTCATCTTCGCCCGTGAGATCGACTCCGGTCCTCGCCTGATGGTGGCCGTCCAGCCGACACGCGGCCTCGACGTTGGCGCGATCGAGGCGGTCCACCGGGTGCTGCTCGAACGGCGGGCTGCGGGCACGGCCATCTTGCTCATCTCGGAGGACCTCGACGAGATCCTGTCCCTGGCCGATCGGGTCGACGTCATGTACGAGGGCAAGGTCGTCGGGTCGTTCGGCGCGGCCGAGGCGGACATCCACGCGATCGGCCTGCTGATGACCGGCGGAGGTGGCGGCGACATGGACGCCTCAGCCGCTCCCTCGACGGCCGCACCGCCCGTCTCGGCCGGCCGATGACCCTGCGCCTCGAACCTCGCACGGACGCGCCGCGCTGGTGGTCCGGTGCACTGACCATCATGGCGGTCGTCTTCGCCCTGACCGCCAGTGGCCTGGTCATCGCCCTGGTCGGTGGTGACCCGATCCGGGCCTACCTGCACATCTTCGAAGCGGCCTTCGGCAGCGTCGGGGTCATCTCCGACACCTTGGTCAAGGCGACGCCTCTGATCCTGACCGGCCTCGCCTGTTCGCTCGCCTTCCGGATGCGCCTCTGGAATATCGGGGCGGAGGGCCAGTTCCTTCTGGGCGCATGGGGCGCGGCCGCCGTCGTCCTCGCTCCGATCCTGCCGGCCGGGACGCCGGCCATCGTGGTCATCCCGGTCATGATGCTGGCCGGTGCCCTGGCCGGCGGCCTGTGGGGCTTCATCCCCGGCATCCTGCGGGCGCGTCTCGGGGTCAACGAGATCATCTCCACGCTGATGCTCAACTACATCGCGCTGTCGTGGGTCCAGTTCTGGGTCTTCGGGCCGTGGAGCGAGGGCGGCTTCCAACAGACGAGGCCATTCCCGCCCGAGGCCTGGCTGCCGCGTCTGACCGACCTGGCAGAGGCGTACCCGGTCCTTGGCGGCTTGACCGTCCACCTTGGGCTGATCTTCGGGATCGTCGCCGCGGCCGTCATGTGGGTGGTCCTGGAGCGGACCCGCTGGGGATACGAGATCCGGCTCCTGGGCGACAGCCCCAGAGCAGCGCGCTATGCCGGTATCGACATCAAGCAGAAGATCGTCGTCATCTTCATCATCTCCGGTGCCCTGGCCGGCCTGGCTGGCATGAGCGAGGTGTCGGGCGTCGTCCACCGACTCCAGGACCGCATCTCGCCGGGCTACGGCTTTACCGCGATCATCATCGCCTACCTCGCCCGGTTCGGGCCGTTCCGGGTCATCGTGGCGTCGATCCTGTTCGGGGCGCTCATCCTGGCCGGGCGCGAGATCCAGCCATCCGGGATCCCGGCGATGATCCAGGGGTTCATCCTCTTCTCGCTCATCGCCAGCGACGTCCTGGTCCGCTACCGGATCCGGATCCATCGTCAGTCCCCGGTCGTCACCTGATGGACCCGACCACGATCCTGGCGGCGGGCGTCGCGAGCGGGACGATCCTGCTGTTCGCAGCCATCGGTGAGATCTTCGCGGAACGAGCGGGCGTCCTGAACCTCGGTGTGGAGGGGATGATGCTCATCGGCGCCGTGGCTGGCTTTTCCGCCACTGTGACGACGGGCGATCCGTGGATCGGCGTCGTGGTCGCCATGCTCGCGGGCGGCCTGCTCAGCCTCGTCCACGGGGTGGTGACCATCCACCTTCGCGCGGATCAGGTCGTCTCCGGCCTGGCTCTGACCTTCCTTGGCACCGGCCTGGCGCGAGTCCTCGGCGAGGGCCTGTCAAGCTCCCGCGCGGCGTCGCTGCCGTTCCTGACGATCCCCGTCATCTCGGACGTCCCGGTCATCGGTCCCATCTTCTTCACTCACCAGAGCGTGCTCGCGTATGTCGGTTACCTCCTCGTGCCGCTCGCCTGGTACTGGATCGCGCGCACCCGGCCGGGACTCCACCTGCGGGCCGTGGGCGAGTATCCGGCGGCGGCCGACGCCCAGGGCATCGACGTCTACCGACTGCGCTACGCCTACGTCTTCGTGGGTGGGCTGCTGGCCGGCCTGGCCGGGGCGTCGATCACCCTGGCCATCTCGCCCGGTTGGTTCGGCGACCAGACGGTCAACGGACGGGGCTGGATCGCCGTCGGGCTGGTCATCTTCGCCCAGTGGAGTCCCCTGCGCGCCGCCTTCGGGGCGCTGCTGTTCGGGGCGCTCATCCGCTTCATCCTCGACATCCAGGGGGTGGGCGTCATCCTTGGTGTGCCAAACCCATTCCAGGCCGGACGATCGGCGACGTTCTTCCTCGAGATGCTGCCTTACGTGATGGTCATCCTGGTGGTCATCCTCGGCTCCCGCCAGGCAGCCCGCAAGCGGTTGGGTGCGCCGGCCGCGCTTGGTCGCCCATATGTCCGCGGCGAACGCGGAGCGTGAGACCCTGGCCTCTGCCGGCTACTCCTCGCCGGCGTTGACGTCGAGGCCCTGAAGCTCCATCTGGACGTAGCCGGTCGTGTCGAACGCCAGCTGGCGGGGCGCAAACGGCGAATCGTCCGACGCGCCGGGCCCGATCGGGGCGAACTCCATGATGACCCTTTCATCGCCCTGGACGAGTGCGTAGACCAGGAGCTGATCCGGCCGCGTCTCGAATTCGAGGTGCTCGAACGAGTCGATGTTGAGGGTGATCGCGAGCGGTGTGAAGTAGGTGGACGTCTGGTCGTCGTCGACGACGATCCGCTCCACCCAGCCGGTCCCGTGGGCGACCACCTCACGCCCGCGTTGGTAGCGGTACGTGACGGTCTGCTTCAGCAGCGGGCGGAGCAGGTGGAGCATGTCCGTGCGGCTCGTTACGACGCCCTGATTCACGAAGAACTTGGCAGCCGGCAGGCTCGACACCCAGCGTCTCCTCGGGGGCACGGAAGGGGACGGAACCGAGCGATGGTACCAAACGACGGGTAGGCGATGCTCGCCGCGTATCATCCTCGCCATGCTGCTCGCCATCGACATCGGCAACACGAATGTCACAGTCGGCCTGTTCCGGGCCGGCGCCCTGCTCGCCACACGGCGGGCGGCTACCAACGCCCGGGCGACGGCGGACGAGGTGGAGCTCCTGCTCGATGGTCTGCTCCGGCTCGACGGGATCGCGCTGGCCGACCTGGATGCGATCGCGCTCGCCTCGGTCGTGCCGGCCCTGACCGGGGCGGTGGAGACCATCGCCGAGCGCCGCGCGCGGCCGCTGCTGGTCGCCGCCGCCGGCACGGTCCCGCTGGCGATCCGGGTGGATCGTCCGGGCGAGGTCGGCGCCGATCGGCTGGTCAACGCCCTGGCCGCCGCCAGACTGCACGGGACGCCGGCGGTCGTCGTCGACTTCGGGACCGCCACGACGCTTGATTGCATCGCCGCCGATGGCGCGTACGTCGGTGGGGCCATCGCGCCGGGCCTCGAACTGGGACTTGAGGCCCTCGCGGCGCGCACGGCCAAGCTGCCGCGCATCGAGCTGCGCGCCCCGGATCGGGCCATCGGTCGGGACACGGTCAGCGCGATGCAGGCCGGCACGATCTTCGGCTACCAGGCCCTGGCAGCGGGACTGCTGGCACGCGTCCGACGCGAACTGGCCGATGCGAATGGCGTCGCCCCGAGCGATGTCAAGGCGATCCTGACGGGCGGTCTGTCGGCGGCACCGTGGGCCCGCGCCCTCGAAGGCATCGACGTCATCGATCCAGACCTGACGCTCAAGGGCCTGGCCATCCTTCACGCCGAGGTCGGCGGCGGCGAGCCGCTCCGGCTGGGCCTGTCGTGACCCAGCGCCTGGCGGGACGACTCATCGGCCTCGGCGTCACAGGCTCCATCGCGGCCTACAAGGCGGTCGAACTCCTGCGCCTTCTGCGCACCGAGGGCGCGGACGTCGCCGTCATGCTGACGCCCGCGGCGACCCGCTTCGTTGGGCCGCTGTCGTTCGCAGCACTCTCGCGCCACCCGGTCGAGACGGAACTGCTGGACCTGCTGCCCGACGGCCGGATCGGTCACATCGTGGTCGCCGACAGCGCCGACGCCCTCGTTGTCGCACCGGCGACCGCGCACTGGCTGGGCGCGATGGCCAATGGCCTGGCCGGCGACGTAGTGACAGCCACCGCATTGGCGACCTCGGCGCCGGTCGTCGTCGCGCCGGCCATGGACGGCGACATGTGGACCCATCCGGCCACGACCGCCAACGTCGCGCGGCTGCGCGAGTTCGGTTACACGATCGTCGAGCCGGCGGCAGGCCCGCTCGCGTCGGGCCAGGCCGGCATCGGGCGCCTGGCGGATCTCACGGACATCGTGGACGCCATCGTGGCGACCGTCCGCGACCGGCCGGTCCGTGCCGCCGACCAGACCGCGCGGCCACCGCTGATCTCGCGTGGCCGGGACGCCGACCTGACCGGCCGGCACATCGTCGTGACCGCCGGCGGCACACGCGAGGCGATCGATCCGGTCCGGTTCATCGGCAACCGCTCGACCGGCAAGATGGGCGCGGCGATCGCCGCGGCTGCGCTGGACCGCGGTGCCGACGTGACGGTCATCGCGGCGAACATCGAGGTCGTAGTGCCGATCGGCGCGACGGTCGTCCGGGTCGAATCGACGGCCGACCTATCCGCTGCGTTGCTGCGCGCCACGCACGCCCCCGATGGGCACGCCGGCTTCGACGCCCTGGTCATGGCCGCTGCCGTCGCCGATTTCCGCCCCGCCCGGCCGACCGACCGGAAGCTGCTGCGCGGCGAGGCCATGACCCTTGAGCTGGAGGCGACCCCGGACCTCCTGGCCGAGATCGCCCGCATCGTCCGTGGCCTCGACGCGGCTGGCAACCCGACCCGCGAACCGCTCCGACCGACACCGATCCTGGTCGGGTTCGCCGCCGAGACGGGCTCGCTGGCACGGGCGGCCGACAAGCTCCGCAGCAAGCGAGTGGACCTCCTGGTGGCCAACGACGTGGCCGAGCCCGGCTCCGGCTTCGGGACCGACACGAACCGCGTGGCCATCCTCGCCGCGGACGGGTCGCGCGAGGACCTGCCGCAACGGACGAAGCGGGAGGTCGCCGATCACCTGCTGGATCGCGTGGCGCTCGCGCTGGACGAGCGAGACGCCGCCGCGCAGACTGGTGCCCAGATCGAACCGAGCCGGGAGCCAACATGAGCGCCACGCCGCAGTCCGTCCGCCGCCTGACCGTCGTCGACATCGCGAAGCTGTACGCCGACGGCGCGCGTATCCCGATGCTGACCGCCTACGATCACCCGACCGCCAGGCTCCTCGACGAGGCGGGCATCCCGATGATCCTGGTCGGCGATTCGGTGGGCCAGGTCATGCTGGGCTACGAGACGACCGTTCGGGTGACGATGGCCGAGATGGTCCATCACACGAAGGCCGTCGTGCGCGGCACGGAACATGCGCTCGTCGTCGCCGACATGCCGTTCCTGTCGTATGCCACGCCAGAGGATGCCCTCGAGAACGCCGGGATCTTCCTGCGCGAGGCCGGCGCCCAGGCCGTCAAGGTGGAGGGTGGGATCCGCACCGCCCGGATCATCGAGACCCTGGTGCGGGCCGGTATCCCGGTCATGGGCCACATCGGTCTGACACCGCAGGCCATCAACACGATCGGCAAGGTCCGGGTCCAGGGCAAGAGCCGCGACCAGGCCCGGACACTCATCGCCGACGCTCACGCGGTCCAGGAGGCGGGTGCCTTCAGCATGGTCCTGGAGCTCGTCCCGGAGCAACTCGCGGCGGCCATCACGGAACGCCTCCGGATCCCGACGATCGGCATCGGGGCGGGGGCCGGCTGCAGCGGCCAGGTCCAGGTCATCACCGACCTGATCGGGCTGGGCGACTTCGTCCCGCGGCACGCAAAACCGTACGCCCACATCCGGGCATCGATCCTCGAGGCGGCCAGGCTGTACGCCGCCGACGTCGTATCCGGGGCGTTCCCGAGCCCGGAGCAGACGGTCCGGATGGACGATGCCGTCCTGGACGAGGCCCTCGGCCAGGGCTCGTCCGATCGGCCGGCCGGCTGGATCCCGGTGGGCGGCATCCCGCTCGATCGCGACCTCTGATCATCCGCGCGCCGACTTGACCCGGATCGCCCGAACCCGCGCCGACCTGCGCGCTGCCCTGGCCGGCGCCGAGCATCCGGTCGGGCTCGTCCCGACGATGGGCTGGCTGCATGCCGGCCATCGGGCGCTGATGCGCGAGGCGCGGGCGGTCGATGCGACCACGGTCGTCAGCATCTTCGTCAACCCGCGCCAGTTCAACGTGCCCGCCGACTTCACCCAGTACCCGCGCGACGAGGCTCGCGACCTCGCCATCTGCGAGTCGGAGGGAGTGGACGTCGTGTTCGTCCCGGCGCCGTCGGAGATCTACCCGCCCGGCTTCGACACGGTCGTCTCCGTCGGCGCGGTCGCGCAGCCACTTGAGGGCGCCGCACGTCCCGGTCACTTCAACGGAGTGGCGACCGTGGTGGCCATCCTGTTCGACCTCGTCGGGGCGGAACACGCCTATTTCGGGCAGAAGGACGCGCAGCAGGTCATGGTCATCCGCCAGATGGCCCGCGACCTGGCCATCCCGACCGCTGTCATCGCCTGCCCGACGGTCCGCGAGCCGGATGGCCTGGCCCTGTCGTCGCGCAACGTCCACCTGACGCCGGAGCAGCGGACCGCCGCACCGGTCCTCCACCGGGCGCTACTGGCCGGGGGTACCAGCTGGGAGAACGGCGAGCAGTCCGCGGATGCGCTGCGCCAGACGATGCGTGCGGCGCTCGCTGGCGAACCCCTGGCCGATGTCGACTACGTCTCGGTCGCCGACGGCACCACCCTGGCCGAGTTGGATCGCGTCGAGGCGCCGGCACTGCTGTCGCTCGCGGTCCGTTTCGGGACCACCCGCCTCATCGACAACCTGTCGCTGGGCGTCGCTCGTCCGTCGGCCTGACCGGCCCGTGGCCGCCGGACGCCGGGTCCTCCTCGCCTACCTCGTCTACTTCACCGCCCTCGGCGCGTCGTTCCCGTATCTCCCGGTCTTCTACCGAGACCTGGGCCTGCGGCTCGAGGAGATCGGCCTCCTGATCGCGATCCAGGCGGCCACCCAGCTGGCACTCGCGCCGGTCTGGGGCGGCCTCGCCGATCGCTTCCCGCACTCGCGGCTGAGCCTGCCACTGGCCACCGGAGTGGCAGTCGCAGGTGGAGCGATCCTGTTCGGGGCCTCGGACTTCGCGGTCGTCCTGGCCGGTTCGATGCTCCTGTACGCCGGCCTGTCGGGGGTCGGCCCGGCCATCGACGCCCGGACGTTCGAGACCCTGGGCGCGTCGGGCCGCCACCACTACGGCCAGGTGCGCGCGTTCGGCTCCCTGGCCTTTGTCGTGTCGACCCTGTTGGTCGGGCTGCTGCTCGACTCGCGCGGGGCGCGCTCGCTCTTCCTGGTCTACCTGCCCGCGCTGTTGGCCACGCTTGTCGTCACAGCGATGATCCCGCGACGCGGTTCGATGACCCGCTCGGTCAACATCCTGAGCGGAGCGCGCGACATCGTCGCCAAGCGCGGGATGGGCCTCTTCTTCATCGGCATGACCGTGGTCTGGGCTGCGCTCTCAGCGGCCAATACCTTCTACTCCATCCAGATCGTGGCGCTCGGCGGGAACGCCTCGCTGGTCGGGTTCGCGTGGTCCTTCGGTGCGCTCATCGAGGTGCCCATCATGTTCCTGTTCCCACGTCTCGGGGCGCGCTTCGGCACGGAACGGCTGCTCATCCTGGGTGCCGTCGCCCTGGGCCTGCGGGCGCTCCTGACCGCCCTCGCCATCGATCCGGTCGGACTGCTGGCGGTTGCGCCGCTGGAGGGATTCGGATTCGCGGGCGTCTTCGTCGGTGGGGTGACGGTCCTGGCCGCGCGGGCCCCGGCCGGGCTGATCGGGACCGCGCAGGGACTCTTCGCCGCGAGTGCCGGTCTGGCCACGATCGTCGGCTCGATGGTCGGCGGCGGGGTCGCGGGCACGGTCGGCATCCCCGGTCTGTTCGCGACATGTGGCCTGGTCGGTCTCGTGGGGGCCGCCATCCTGGCCGTCTCTTTAGTCGGCTCGCGAGCCATGGACGGCGCGGCGCCCCGGGCATCCGCGGGGACGTCCGACCGCTCCACGCGGGCCTGACCAACGCAGGGCTGGCACGGTTTGGCACGGTCCGGCGCCACGCGTCAGCCGACGGCCTCCTCGGCGACCTCGAGGACCCGGTCGATGAACAGGTATTCCCAGAGCAGGGCCTTGATCTCCGCGATCTTGCCCAGGTCGGCCGGGTGGGTCTTGACCAGCAGGTCATGCAGTTCGGAGGCGACCTGGTAGGTGTCCTCGGGGACGAGCGTGGCGAACAGGTCCGCCGTGCGGATGGCGTCCAGCAGTGTCGGATCGGGCCGGTAGCCGCCGGTCAGCACGAGCCCGAGCGGACCACTCCCCTCCCCGCCTCCGTCCCTGCGTTCCGCGTTCCGTGCCCCGACGATGGCGCCGATGACGTCCGCCCGGTCGCCGGGAACGATGACCAGGCTGCGCGGACCGATGCGCTGGAGCATGTGCTCTGGCTCCATCGCCCCGATCGCGATACCGCCGATGACCTGGTCCAGGTCCGGACCGCGGTGGATCGTCTCGCCCTGGACACCCTCCAGGACCATGGCCAGGGTCGGGTTGGACAGGATCGGCCGGTACGGCAGAACGCCCAGCAGCGGGATGCCATGGCGGGCGAGGCCGCGCTCCAGTATCCGGGCCAAGCCGGGCTTGGCGTCCAGATCCACCTTGTTGACGATGGCACCGGCCACCTTGACCCCGTGGCGCTCGAACAGCGCCGCGTTGAGGACGATCTCATCGATCGGGCGGCCGACGCCGCCTTCGGAGACGATGACCGCGGGTGCCCCGAGCATCGCCGCGACGACGGCGTTCGACAGTCCGATGACCGCGCCGACCCCGGCATGGCCGGTCCCCTCGATGAGCAGCATGTCGCGATCCGGGATGAACGCGGCGTGCGCAGCCCGGATACGGGCCGGCAGGTCCTCGACGACGGCGCCCTCGATATATGACTGGGTGAAGCCGCGTGGGATGTGGACAGGACTCATCTGGGGCAATGGCTCGGCCAGGTCGAAGACCTGCTTCATCAAGACCGCGTCCTCGTCGGCAGGGACGCCGTCCTCCATGACGGTCCGCTGGCCGACCGGCTTCAGGAACCCGGTCGAGAGGCCCCGACGACCGAAGCCATCAAGCACGCCGAGGCTGACCGTCGTCTTGCCCCGGTTCTGGCCGGTGGCGGCGAGGTAGACGTGGCGCATGCGCCGGTCAGCCGCGGCTGGCGGTCTTGCGCTCGATCAACTGGATAGCGTCGCGCAGGCGGGCCAAGGTCTCCGCATCCACCGAGTCCGGCTCCAGATATGGGCCCAGCCGTTCCATGACGTCGGCGACCAGACTCAAGAAGACGCTCGCATCGGCCACGAAGAACTGCGTTTCGTTGTTATATCGGACAAGTGTGAGACGGCCCTGGAGGACGCGCCGGTCCTCCACATGGGCGATCTGCGTCGCGAAGTTATGCCCCTGGATCCCATCCGGGTTGTTGAGGAAGTTGAGCGCGTTGTCGATGGCCAGGCCGAAGCGGGCTCGCCAGGCGACAAGGCGCTCCTGGACCTCAGCCGGGATGCGCACCTCGGCAACCTCATCGAAGACCTCTGGCGCCACGGTCAGCAGCCCGACCAGCGTTGTGCCCGGGCGCGGCCCGATCATCACCTGGAGGCTCCTCTCCAGCGTGAACACCTCGAAATCGAAGCGAGGGCTGGTGATGACGTCAGCCAGCAGGTCCTCGACATTGTCCATGACGGTCGGTTCCGCGATGGCGTTGGACAGGTGGAGGATCTCCTCCTTGAACAGGAACTTCTCTTCATGGTCCAGCATGACGCCGATGGTAGCAGGGGTCGGTCGCGCATCGATCGGCGTTCTGGGCTCGACCGCGCGATCGGTCGGCGTTCTGGGCTTGGAGTTGGCCCGGGTCCGACAAGGCTGCCCGCCACCGGCCTGTGCGTCCCACCACCAGGCCCGACCGACGGCCCCGCATCCGGTCACGATCGTGCATCGCACGCACGGAAACCCCAGATATCCGGCCAAACAGGCCGTATTCGTGCGCCCGATGCACAAACCGGACCGCGACGCATCGTTTCCCGTTGGTTATGGGCGTCGGGTGCACACGCGGGGCGGGGGCTCGGGGCCGCAGCGCGCCTGAACCTGCGGGCGATGCGCCAGGAACGCTGAAGCCCCGGTCATCGACCGGGGCTTCAGCATGTCTACAGGGCGGGTGCGGTCCTCTACGGGTAGAGGCCGCGCATGGCCATCGCGTCGGCGACCCGTTCGACGGCGAGCAGGTAGGCCGCCGTGCGCATGTCGCACGATTCGCGCTTGGCGATGTCCAGGGTCTCGGCGAAGGCCTTGACCATGATGACCTTGAGCTTCTCGTTGACGACAGACTCCGACCAGTGGTCGCGGTTGAGGTCCTGGACCCACTCGAAGTAGCTGACCGTCACGCCGCCGGCGTTGCACAGGATGTCCGGGATCATGAACACGCCCTTGTCGTGCAGGATCCGGTCGGCATCGGGCGTGGTCGGCCCGTTGGCGGCCTCGGCGATGAGCGTCGCCTTGATGTTGCCCGCGTTGCGCTCGCTGATCTGGTTCTCGAGGGCGGCCGGGATCAGGATGTCGCAATCGACCTCCAGGACCTCCGCGTTGCTGATGTCCGAGGCGCCCGGGAAGCCCTGGACCGTGCCGTGCTCCGCCTTCCAGGCGATGACCCTGGGGATGTCGAGGCCGGCCGGGTTGTGGATGCCGCCGGTGGAGTCGGAGACCGCCACGACAGTCGAGCCCTCACCGGCGATGAGGCGAGCTGCGATGGAGCCGGCGTTGCCGAAGCCCTGGACCGACACGCGCATCTTGCGCAGGTCCATGCCGAGATGGCGGGCCGCCTCCACGATCGTGTAGACGCAGCCACGCGCGGTCGCTTCGTAGCGGCCCTCGGAGCCGCCCAGGCTGATCGGCTTTCCTGTAACGACGCCCGGGACCGTATAGCCCTGGTGCATCGAGTAGGTGTCCATGATCCAGGCCATGATCTGGGCGTTCGTGTTCACGTCCGGGGCAGGGATGTCCCGCTCCGGGCCGATGAGCACCTCGATCTCCGTGGTGAAGCGCCGGGTCAGCCCTTCCAGCTCCTTCTGGCTGAGCTTCTTCGGATCCACGATGACGCCGCCCTTGCCGCCGCCATACGGGATGCCGACGACCGCGCACTTCCAGGTCATCCACATGGCGAGGGCCTTGACCTCGTCGAGCGAGACATCCTGGTGGTAGCGCAGCCCACCCTTGGCCGGACCGCGGCCCAGGTTGTGCTGGATGCGATAGCCCGTGAACACCTGGACGGACCCGTCGTCCATGTGGACCGGGAAGTGGACGGTCAATTCGCGTCTTGGTTCGCGCAGGACCTGGCGCATGCCGTGATCGAGGCCAAGACGCTCCGCGGCGAGATCGAACTGTCGCTGCGCGACCTCCCAGGCATTGATCCGCGCAGTACCGTGCTCGGTGGTCATTGGATGGAGATCCTCCGTGTCGAGCGGTCCCCGACCGCTGTCGGTTCGGGTCGTCTCCCGGACGACCCCACGGGGCGCGCCGCCGGGTCTGTGACGACCGAAAGAACGGCTGGCGCGCGACTCATCTGCCCCGCGAGTATAGCCCTGACCGCGGGATCGGCGCCTCCCCGATGGCACCGGTCGGCAACGCTGTCGCAACCGTCCCGCAACCTGCGCCCGCGGGCGGAAGAACGGGAGCGGCCACTCCGGATCGGCGTCCGCTACGCCCGGTAGAGGATCGCGGCACCCACGCAGCCGGGACCAAGGTGCGGGCCGACGGACGGTCCCACGAGGTCGATGGAAACTTCCGCAGGATCAAGGCCGGGCGCCCTGGCCAGGACCTGGTCGCGGAAACCCTCGACGTCCGGGCTGATGGTATGAAGGATCGACAGGCGCTCGATGGGCCGCTCCGTGATGAGCTCGATCAGACGCTCGCGCGCCTTCGTCCGGGTTCGGACCCGCTCCACGGTCTCGACCGTGCCATGCTTGACCATGATGATCGGCTTGACCGACAGGAGCGTCCCGATGGCTGCCTGGGGGCCACTGATGCGGCCACCCTTCTTGAGGTAGGCGAGGGTCTCGAGGGCGACATAGATGACCAGGTCCTGGGCCCGTGCCTCGAGGACCTGCGCGATCTCCGCCGCTGAGTGACCCTGCGCCGCCAGCTCGACACCCAGTCGGGCGAGGATCCCCTCGGCCATCGAGACGCCGAGCGAATCGACGATATGGATCTCCCGGTCGGGCAGCATTTCCCGGGCGATCTGGGCGCTCTTGATCGTCCCCGACAGGGACCCCGCCACGTGGATCGAGACGATCGCGCTGGCACCGGCGATGAAGGCCGCCTCGTACAGCTCCTTGAACTCCCCCGGCGAGGACGCCGCCGTCGTCGGGAATGGCGCGTCGGGGGCGACCATCCGCTCCCAGAACGTGGCGGTCGACATCTCGACGCCCGCCTTGTAGCTCTGCAAGCCGAAGTTCGTCAGGAGCGGCACGATCCCGATCCCCTCCGCCGCGGCCGTGGCCGGGTCCAGGTCGGATGCCGAATCGGTGAAGATCGCAACGCGGCTCATGGGGTTTCCTCCTCGTCTGGATCGGGACCGTTGCGGGCATGATACGGGCACGGACAAGGTACGGATCGGAGCCGTTACGATTGGGACCATGGAACGATCGCTCCGGTTCGTCCTGCTCGGCACGTTCACCCTGCGTTTCAGCACGGGGCTGACCGGGGCGATGCTCGCCATCTACCTCGCCAAGTTGCCGGACCACGGTGGGCCGGTCGTCGCCGCCACGACGCTGGCGATCCTGCACGCATCGTTCTACTTCTCGGAGCTCGTGCTGTCGCCGATGTTCGGGGTCCTCTCGGACCGCATCGGCCATCACCGCGTGATGCTGTTCGGGCCTGCCTTCGGTGTCGTGGCGGTCATCCTCACCGGGCTGAGCACCAACCTCGTCGTCCTCGGTGGGACGCGCGTCCTGGAGGGCGCCTCGACCGCGGCGAGCATCCCGTCGATCCTGGGCTTCCTTGCGGTGGTGACGGCGGGCAACGAGGTCCTCCGGGGCAAGGCGGCCGCCCGATTCGAGGGTGCCACCCTGGCCGGCATCGGCGCCGGGTTCGCGCTCGCACCACTCCTGTTCGCCGCGCTGGGCCCGAGCGCGTTCTTCCTCAACGCCGCGTTCTACGGCGTGTCGTTCCTCATCTATCGCTACGGGGTCGCCGACCACGATGCCGAACAGCGCGCGCTGGCGAAGGTCGCCTCCGGTGGGTCCCGGGTCGGCCTGGCGCGCTACGCGGCGCTGCTTCGGACGTCGCATGTCTGGCTGTTGGCCCCGACCTGGATCGCGGTCAACGCATCGATCGGCCTGTGGTTCAGCCAGTCCATCTTCCAGTTCTCCAGGGCCGACCCGCGGTTCCCCGACCAGTACCTGCTCAGCGGCTTCAGCCCACTCGGGATCTCGTTGGCCGCGGTGGTCCTCGGCCTCCTCTTCGGAGCCGGGCTGATCTACTGGGGCAACCGCTTCATGAGCATGCGGCGAACGACGATCATCCTGTACGGGGTCATCGGCGGCGGCGTCATGGTCCTGGGCGTCGTGGCCGTCAACCACGGGGCGAGCCTGCCCGCCTTCGTACCTCTGGTCGGGATCATCGCGGCCGGGTTCGGCCTGTTCGTGCTGGCCGGTGCCACCCCGGCGGCTCTGGGATTGCTGGCCGACATCTCCGAACGCTTCCCGACGGATCGCGGCGCGATCATGGGCCTCTACTCCGTCTTCCTCGCGATCGGCCAGATCGTCGGCAGCCTGATCGGCGGGGTCGCCGCCGATTGGCGCGGCATCGACGGCATGCTCCTGGCGACGTTCGTCCTGCTGGTGATCGCCCTCCTGCCGCTCGCGAACTTGCGCAAACAGGAGCACGAGATCAGCGGAGCAGCAGACGTCGGCGAGGTCGCCGGGTGAGCGATACAGACGGCCGGCCGTGGGCGCCCGTCCCACTCGCCCGCGGGGCACACGGAGCCGTGGTCGCGCCACATCACCTCGCCACCGCGGCCGGACTGTCGATCCTGCGCGCCGGGGGCTCCGCGGTCGATGCTGCGATCGCCACGAACGCCGCGTTGGGCGTGGTCATGCCCAGTGGCTGCGGGATCGGTGGCGACGCGTTCTGGCTGGTGTGGGACGCCGCCGAGGGCCGCCAACACGCGCTGAACGGCTCCGGTCGGGCGCCCGCCGCGGCCGATGCCGCCGCGTTGCGCGATCGAGGGCTCACGACGATCCCCCTGCGCGGACCGCTGGCCATCACGGTGCCGGGCGCCGTCCGCTCGTGGGGCGATGCGCACGCCAGGTTCGGGCGCCTATCGCGCGACGCCATCCTGACCCCGGCCATCGGACTCGCTCGCGATGGGTTCCCAGCCTGGGACGGATTCATCGACGCCGTGGAGCAGACCGCGCCGCGAGTGGCCGAGGCGCTCGGTCCGGCAGCCGGGTTCTTCGGCGTGTACCGGCCCGCGGGCCGGCCGTGGCAGCCGGGCGAGCGCGTCCGCCTGCCGGCCCTCGCCTCGACGCTGCAGGCGCTCGTCACCGAGGGGTTCGATGCCTTCTACGACGGCGACCTGGCGGAGCGCCAGGCGCGCGGATTGGCCGATGTCGGTTCGGCGATCGGTCGGGCGGATCTGTCCGGCCACACCTCCACCTGGGGCGAGCCCCTCAGCCTGGACTACCGCGGCGTTCGAGTCACGACTCACCCGCCGAACAGCTCCGGCATCGTGGCGCTGGAAGTGCTGGCGATCCTGGCCCGGTTCGAGGAGCCGGGCAGGTCCTCCTTCGGGCCCGATGGCGTGACCGATCCCGCCTGGATCCACCTCGGTATCGAGGCGTCCAAGCTGGCGATGGCGGACCGCGACGCCTTCCTGACGGACCCGACCTTCCGAAACATCCCACTCGATCGATTGACCGACCCGGCGTATGCCGGCGACCTCGCGGCCCGGATCGACCTGCGCCGCGCTTCACGGCCGCCGGCATCCGCCAATCCATCCGGTGGCGGGACGATCTACCTGGCCACGGTGGATGGCGATGGCAACGCGGTCAGCCTCATCGAGTCGAACTACATGGGCTTCGGCTCCGGCGTGGTCGACCCAGCCACCGGTGTCCATTACCAGAACCGGGGCTCCTACTTCAGCCTCGATCCCACCCATCCCAACGTCCTGGAACCCGGCAAGCGGACGCTCCACACGTTGCTCCCCGGGATGCTGTTCCGTGACGGCCGGGCCGAGCCATGGGTCGTCGCCGGGTCCATGGGCGGAGACGCCCAGCCCCAGATCCACGCCCAGCTCGTGTCGGCCCTCGTCGATGGCGGCCTGGATATCCGGACCGCCGTCACGATGCCGCGCTGGTTCGTGGAGCCGGCCGAGCATTTCGCGCCGCCCGTCGAGGTCCTCCTGGAGCCACGGCACGCGCCCGGCATCGCCGGGGCACTCGAGGCGCTGGGCCATCCGGTCACGCTGACCGCGCCGTTCGACCCCGGGCTCGGCCACGAGCATGCCATCGAGCTGGTTGACGGCGGCCCGGGCGCGCCGGATGGCAGCGTGGCGGCCGCCACCGACCCTCGCAGCGCCGGTCTGCCGGCGGTCTGGTAGCGCCGCCGGGCCGCACGCCTGTGCGATACTCGGCGCTCCGGTGGTGGACAGCGCTCACACGAGGTCGCCACCGGTTCGGTCGCCCGGCGCAGCGGAGGCACCCGTGACCTCGAACGTCAGCCAGAGCTATCCGTACACCAGCGAGACCGAGAA
>JANONZ010000409.1:0-1766 GCA_031421095.1 Thermomicrobiales bacterium | reverse complement strand
TCGGGCGGGCGGGTAGAGCAGGATGTCGGTCAGCGGTTCGGTCACAGGGCCACCATACCGGGCTGGCGCAGGGCGGACTCGATGGCCGATGAGGCGGTCTGGCCGAGGCCGCAGATCGAGGCGTCGCGCATGACCTGGCCGATCTCGCGCAGCAGGGCAAGCTCCTCGTCCCGCGGCCGGACCGTCGAACCGGCGGCCAGCCGAGCCAGCAACTCCTCCTGACGGACGCTCCCGACGCGGCACGGCACGCACTGTCCGCACGATTCGTCGCGGAAGAACTGGGCGATTCGGCGGAGCGTGTCGACCAGATCGGCCGTCTCGTCGAAGACCATGATGACGCCGGAGCCGAGCGTCGCCCCGATGGCCCGCGTCGCCTCGAACGTGAGTGGCGTGTCCAGCACGTCCGGCCCGACGAAGACGCCGGCCGCCCCGCCCAGCAGGATCGTCTTGATCGCCCGACCGCCTGGCACGCCACCCGCCATCTCGATCAGCTCGCGCAGCGTGGCACCGAACTCCACCTCGTAGACGCCGGGCCGCGCGACATGCCCCGACAGGCAGAACAGCTTGGGCCCGCTCGATCCTTCCGTTCCGATGGCGGCGAACGCGGCCGCACCGCCCAGCACGATGAGGGGGACGTTGGCCAGCGTCTCGACGTTGTTGACGACGGTCGGCTTGCCGAAGAGCCCGACTTCGACCGGGAAGGGCGGCTTGTTGCGCGGTTCGCCGCGTTTCCCTTCGATCGATTCGAAGAGGGCCGTCTCCTCACCGCAGATGTACGCACCCGCGCCCCGCCGGATCTCGATATCGAAGGCAAAGCCGGAGCCGAGGATGTCCGCGCCGAGGAGACCGGCCGCTCGAGACTGGGCGATCGCCGCGGTCACGGCCGCCTCCGCCTCCGGGTACTCGCCGCGGACGTACAGGTAGCCCAGCTCGCAGCCGGTCGCGAAGGCCGTGATCGTCATCGCCTCGACCAGCGCGAACGGATCGCCTTCCAGCAGGACCCGGTCCTTGAACGTTCCGGGTTCGGACTCGTCGGCATTGCAGACGAGGTAGTGGGGCCGGGCGGACTGGGCGGCCACGGCGGCCCATTTGCGACCGGTCGGGAAGGCAGCCCCGCCGCGACCCACGAGTCTGGAGGCCGTCACCTCGGCGATCACGGCCTCCAGGCCCATTTCGATCGCGCGCGTGAGGGCCGCATACCCGCCGTGGGCACGGTAGTCATCGAGCGAGCCGGGGTCGACGACGCCGACGCGGCCCAATAGGCGGCTCCGTTGGTCGGGGCGTTGGGGGAGGCCTGTATCGCGGCCGGTCGTCCTTCCGCCGGCTTCCGGCCCGCCGGCGTCCGGCCCGATCATGGCCGGCCCGACCATGGCAGCGACCGCTGCCGCATCGATGGGTCCCGCCGAGCGGCGGCGCTCGTCAACGCCCGCGGCTGTCACCAGCATCGCCGGTGCTCGGTCGCATAGCCCGAGGCATGGGCTCCGAAGCCAGGTGGCACGCCCTTCGTCGACCGGCTCGCCGGCCGGACCGATCTCGCGTTCCAGGGTCGCACAGAGCGCCTCGGCGCCGGCCAGCCGGCACGCGATGTCGTCGCAGATGTGGGCGACCGTCGGCGGACGCGGTGTGGTGGCGTACAACGCGTAGAACGTGGCCACGCCATACGCGTCGGCGGGGGCCACGGCGATCCGCTTGCACACGTAGTTCAGTGCCGGCTGGCTGATCCAACCGATGCGGCCCTGGATGGCATGGAGCGCCGGCAGAAGCTC
>JANONZ010000408.1:0-2059 GCA_031421095.1 Thermomicrobiales bacterium | reverse complement strand
AGCTCGCGCGAGACGTACAGGCCCAGGCCGCTGCCTTCGTCGGCGCGGCCTTCGGCGCCGCGGGCGAAGCGCTCGAACAGGCGCGCCCGATCCGGCTCGGCGACGCCCGGGCCGTCGTCGGTGATCGTGAGGCGGAGGCGGGACGACTCCGTGTCCAGCCCGATCTCGACGTGGATCGGGCTTCGGTCGCCGTACTTGACCGCGTTGTCAAGGAGCGCCCACAGGACCTGGTCCAATTGGTCGGCGTCGGCCACCGCCAGCCAGCCGGCGGCTCGATCGTCCAGATCGAAGGCGACGTCGGCCGCGCCCAGCGCTTCCCAGGCCTTGCGCGCCCGGGTAGCGAGCGCGAGCACCTCGACGCGCGGGTGCAGCGCCCCTGACTCGAGCCGAGTGACGGTCAGGAGTTGGCGGACCATGCGCGATAGCCGCTCCGATTGCTCGGCGATGATGCCGAGTCGACGATCGGGTCGGTCGGCGTCGAGCTGGTCCGCGTAGGCGCGGATGCTCGTCAGCGGTGTCTGGAGGTTGTGACTGACGCCGCGCAGGAAGTCGTCCTTGGCCGCATCCAGCTCCAGGAGCTGGACATTCTGGGCCTCCACCTGACCGAACAGCTGGGCGTTGCGGATGGCGACGGCCACTTCGCTGGCAAACAACTGGAGGAGGTCCTGGTCGGCGCGTTCCCAACGGCGCGTCGCCGGCAGTCGCCCGACGAGGACGCCGAGTTCGTCGTTGCCGGCCCGCAGGACCGCGCGCAACTGGCGCGTCTCACCGGGCACGCGCTCCTCCTCCGGCACGATCGATGGATCCCCGAGCACGACCGACGCATCGATGAGCCCGAAGGCCTCCTTCGCGTCCTGGCCGGCCCGCTCGACGAGGTCGTCGATGCCGTCCCGCGGGGAGACGTCCTCGATGGCCGAGAGGATCCGTCCCAGTTCGCGGTTGCGCCGCGCGAGGTCTGCCGCAAGTCGATTGTGGCTATCGGCGAGTCGGGCGAGCTCATCGTCACCGACCACCCGGATGGGCGTTGACAGATCGCCGGCCGAGACCCGATCGACCGCGGCGGCGACGGCTCGAAGCGGGCGGGTCAGATCGGCCACCAAAAGGTATGAGCCCAGGACCGCCAGCAGGATCGCGATGGTCAGGCCGAACAAGAGGAGTCGGGCCAGGGTCGGGTCCGCCGCCGGGCCGCCGACCGTCGCCCCGACGACCAGCACGATGATCCCGAAGCCGGCCAGCGGAAGGATGGCCGCGGCGATCAGGGCGAGCGTGAGGCGCGTCCGAAACGCGAGCCGGCCGCCACCGTCAGTCGCGCGCCTCGCTGCCTGGCGATCGGTCACTGGTCGGGGTCGGGGTCGGCCACATCGGCCGCATCGGCGGGGAGCGTGGACACGAGGCGATAGCCCACACCGCGGACCGTCTGCAGATGCGTTGGCTTGTTCGGGTCGCGCTCCACCTTCTGCCGAAGGCGGCGCATCGTGACCCAGACGTACGAGGGGTCGGCGTCCTCCGTCTCGGCCCAGCCACGGGCAAGGAGGGTCTCCGTCGGGACGGTCTGGCCGAGGTTGGCGGCAAGGGCGTAGAGCAGGCGTGATTCGGTCGGCGTGAGGTCCACCTTCGTACCCGCGACCGTCGCCTCCCGCCGATGCAGGTCGAGGGTCAGATCCGGCCCCAGCACGAGGCTCTGTCTGGGCACCTTGTCGCCCAACCGACGCAGGACGCGATTGATCCTCGCGCGCAGCTCCGGGTAGTGGTACGGCTTGGTGACGTAGTCCTCAGCGACTTCCTCGAGGAGATCCGCCTTGGAATCGCCGGCATCGATCGCGGACAGGACGATGATCGGGAGATCTGCCTGCGCCTTGATCTCGCGCGCCAGGGAGAGGCCGTCCATGCGCGGCATCATCATGTCGATGATGAGCAGGTCCGGCCACGACGATCGAAGTCGATTGAGGGCTTCCTTGCCGTCGCGCGCGGTCGCCGTCTCGTAGCCGTCCGCTCGAAGCTGGTCGGCCAGCAGGATCAGCAGGTTCGGGTCGTCGTCGACGATGAGGATGCGCGGTGC
>JANONZ010000407.1:0-2565 GCA_031421095.1 Thermomicrobiales bacterium | reverse complement strand
TCGGACCGTCTCCGGGACGAACTGACTACTCTTGGCGTGACTGTGGAAGACACCCGCGACGGCCAGCGCTGGCGGCGGACCGTGGAGGCTGGACATGGCTGATCGACCCCGTCACGACGACCGACGGGGCCGACCCGCGCCGGGTCGACCGAGTGGCAAGCCCGGCCAGACAGGGTTTTCGGGTGGTGGCGGCCCGCCTCGCCCGATCCCGAGCCGCTCCGATCATCCTGGGCAAGGTGCGCGTGGGGCCGGATCCCATCCGCCCGGCGACCGGCCGTGGGACTCACGGCCATCGGGCTCGTTTCGGTCTGGCCCGCGCCCCGTCGGCCCACGCCCCGTCGGTCCACGCCCCGTCGATTCGCGCCCGCCCGCCCGGCCGTACGGGGAGCGGCCTCCCGCCCGCCCGCCGTCCCGGCCATACGGCCGGGACATCCCGGATGGCCCAGGTGGGGAGGCGCCCCGGGACCGCATGGCATCTGAGCGTGGATCGTGGCATCCGGACTCAGCCCTGCCGCGACACCCAGGCGGCTACCGTGGCAGCGACCAGCGCTCATATGGCCCGCCGACGCGACGTCCGGACGACCGACGTCCGGACGACCGCCGCCCGGCGCCACGCGATCATGCAGGACCGCCTGATCGCGCGCCCTTCGACCAGCGTGGGCCCGACCGTCCCAGCGATCGTCCGCCGCGGCGCGCCCCATCAGGTGGCGGTCCAGGTCAGCGCCCGCCGTATCGGGGCGGTCCACCGTCCGATCGCCCAGCCTGGCGACCTCCGCAAGGCCCGTTCCAGCCCCAGGGTTCAGGCCGCTGGTCGCGCCCAGGGCCGGAACCATCGACCTGGTCGCGACCAGACGAGGTGATGCCGGCGCCGGACTTGCTGGGACCTGAGGAGGAGCTCGTGGCCGGCCGTCGGCCGGTCGAGGAGGTCTTCGCAGCTGGTCGCGTGGCGCACCGCCTGCTCGTCGTCCCGCAACGCCGGAACGCACTCGAGCAGCTCGTTCTGCATGCAACCCGCCTGCGCATCCCGATCATCGAGGTCGAAGGAGGTTCGCTGACGGCGGTTGCGGGCTTCGATGGCCACCAGGGCGTGGCGATCGTGGTCGAACCTCGTCGGTTCGCGACGGTCGACGACATCCTGGCCCGCGCCGAGGAACGTGGCGAGCCGCCGTTGGTGCTCGTACTCGATTCGCTTGAGGATCCGCAGAATGTCGGGACCCTGCTGCGCAGCGCGGAGGCGGCCGGCGTCCACGGCATCATCTTCCCGACCCGTCGCCAGGCACCACTCACGCCGGCCGCGGTTAAGGCCTCGGCCGGCGCCGTGGAACACCTGCTCCTCTGCCCGGTGGATGACCTGGCCGGTGCGTTGGCCGATCTCAAGGCTCACGGCCTCCGAGTCGCAGGGTCGGAGGCGGATGCGCCGTTGACCGCTCGCCAGACGGACCTGCGCGGGCCGTTGGCGATCGTCGTCGGCAGCGAAGGCCAGGGCCTCGGCCCGACTGTCCGGCGACGCTGCGACTTGTTCATGCGCATCCCGATGCGTGGCTCCGTCGGATCGCTGAACGCGGCGGTCGCGGGTTCGGTGCTCCTCTACGAGGCTGTTGCCCAGCGCGACCCGGATGGACGGAAACCGGCCGCGACCCGTGGTGCGATCGCCGCCGAAGTGATCGAGTCTCCCGAACCCTCCGATGCACCCGAACCCGTCGAAGGTCTCGAACCCGCCGCACTTGACGAATCCGCGCCCAGACCGGCCATCGAGCCGGATGCCGACCTGCTTCCCGGTGGCCCTCCCGTGGTCGATCCCCCCAAGCCGAAGCGGACCCGAGCGCCACGAACCGGAAGCGCCTGATCGTCGGGTGACCTCGGGTACAACGTCTCAACCCACCCCCGGGGGTGACCGAATCGTTGCCCATCAGCCCCGCGCATGCCACAGCGCATGCCCCGCGCTTGACCCATGGGCCCGGCCGGCCCTATCATTCGCCGGCGCCGAAGGGGTCAGCTGCGGTATGACCCTGCGCGTCGTGCCGACGTAGCTCAATTGGTAGAGCAGCGGTTTTGTAAACCGCAGGTTCCGGGTTCGAGTCCCGTCGTCGGCTCCATAGCGAACAAGTTCCGGTGGCGGGTTCACCTCGAGACCGCAGTCTCGGCCCGGTACCGTCGCGACAGTGGGTAGGTTGAGCAGGTGGTGAGCTCCGCTGGCTGTAGACCAGCCGCCTTCGGCTGTGGGGGTTCGATTCCCTCCCTGCCCACCAATAGACTTAGCGATCGGTCCCGGGCCCACATAGCTCAGCTGGCAGAGCACTTCCTTGGTAAGGAAGAGGTCATCGGTTCGAGTCCGATTGTGGGCTCCACGTCCAGGCGGCTTCCGCCCTCTGGATGTCGTACGCAGCGGCGGTGCCGCGCCTGTTAAGGAGTGAAACGGTCTCGTGGCCAAGAAGAAGTTCGAGCGCACCAAGCCCCACGTCAACGTCGGCACGATCGGCCACATCGACCATGGCAAGACGAGCCTGACCGCGGCGATCACCAAGTACCTCGCCCTGAAGGGTGGGGCGGAGTACCGCGCCTTCG
>JANONZ010000406.1:0-6660 GCA_031421095.1 Thermomicrobiales bacterium | reverse complement strand
GTCGGCGGGCCGACGAAGCGTCGGGCGACGGAATCCTCTGATACAGCGGGCCTGACCAACGAATCTCGCACAACCCCGGCGACGCCAGTACGACGCGTCGCGTACCTTGACACTCCGCCGGACCGACCATATCCTCGCCCGGCAGCCTCGCAGCAGCCCCCATTTCTTACAGGAGTGCGAACGAACGTGCCCACGATCGACGTCAGGCTCGTGGACGTGGTCAAGAAGTTCGGCGAGGCGATCGCCGTGGACCACATCGACCTCGAGGTCCGGGACGGAGAGTTCTTCAGCCTTCTCGGGCCGTCGGGCTGCGGCAAGACGACGACCCTGCGGATGATCGGTGGGTTCGAGCGGCCGACCTCGGGGCTCATCGAATTGCAGGGCCAGGATGTGACGTGGCTGCCGCCGTTCAAGCGCAACGTCAACACGGTCTTCCAGAACTACGCCCTCTTCCCGCATCTGACCATCTTCGAGAACGTCGCCTTCGGCCTCCGCCGCAAGGGCGTGAAGGACTCGGAGGTCAAGGGCCGGGTGACGGAAATGCTCAAGCTCGTGGAGCTGCCAGGCTTCGAGGCGCGCAAGCCGACCCAGATCTCCGGCGGTCAGGCCCAGCGCGTCGCACTCGCCCGGGCCCTCATCAACCGACCGGCCGTACTGCTGCTGGACGAACCGCTCGGCGCACTCGATCTCAAGCTGCGCAAGCAGATGCAGGTGGAACTGAAGCGGATCCAGCAGGAGGTCGGGATCACGTTCATCTACGTGACCCACGACCAGGAAGAAGCGATGACGATGTCGGACCGGATCGCTGTCATGAACAACGGCCGGTATGAGCAGCTCGGCGAGCCGGAAGTGCTGTACGAACGACCCACGACCCGCTTCGTGGCAGGCTTCCTGGGCGTCAGCAACCTGCTGGCCGGGGTCGTGGACGGGCGCGATGCGACATATGCCACCGTGCGCATGGCCGACGACACGCGGGTACGGGCGCCGCGGGCGCTCGTCGGCGAGGACACGACCGTGAGCGTCGGCGTGCGACCCGAGAAGATCCGCCTGCACGATGCGACCGCCGAGTTGACGGCCGGTCACAACCACCTTTCGGGCATCGTTCGCGATGCGTCGTATCTCGGCGTCAGCACGCAGTATCTGGTCGAGGCTCGGGGTGGAGCGCGGATCATGGTCTACGAGCAGAACGTCGAACGCGCCACCAAGTCCGAGTTATGGGCGCCTGGCGAGGCCGTCCAGCTGACCTGGTCACCGGACCACACCTTCGTGGTCCGGGCCGACGACCCGATCCAGCCTGCACCACCCGCGGCCTGAGACATCCTGCCGGGGACCCTGGAGGAGACCGAATGAACGACCAGCGACCACATCTGACACGCGACCTCTCGCGTCGACAGTTCGTCCAGGGCAGCGCCCTGGTGGGCTTCAGCGCCTTCCTTGCCGCCTGCACCGGGACCAAGGCCAGCGCCGCCCCGAGTGCCTCGACCGCTGGTGCGTCGGGCGCACCATCCGGCGCGCCGAGCGCCGCTCCCAGCGCCGCGCCCACCGAGAAGATCGCCACCGGCCCGCTCAAGTTCGCCAACTGGCCGGCCTATATCGACCAGACGTCCGAGGCCGACGTCCAGACAGGCGTCCTGCCGGCCGGTTCATCGAAGACGCTCGAGGACTTCCAGAAGAAGTACGCCGTCGAGGTCGATTACGAGGAGAAGATCGGCGACAACCCGACCTTCTTCGAGACGATCCGACCGGCCCTGAACGCCAACCTGCCGACCGGCTGGGACCTCATCGTCCTGACCGACTGGATGGCCGCCAGGATCATCTCGCGCGAATGGGCGGAGCGAATCGACCAGGCGAACGTGCCGAACTGCGCCAACAACCTCCGGGATGCGATGCGCGGTCAGACCTGGGACGCCAACAACGACTTCCACTACCCGTGGCAGTCGGGCATGACCGGCATCGGCTACAACGCCAAGACGCTCGCCGACAACGGCATCAAGGCCCCGACCAAGGTCGCTGATGTCTGGTCGATCCCGGCCGACAAGTTGACCTTCCTGACCGAGGCGCGCGATACCTTCGGCCTGGCGCTGCTCAAGCTGGGGATCGATCCGAACCCCGCGACCGTGACGGATGCCGATCTCAAGGCGGTCGCCGCGGACATCCAGCCACTCGTCGACGGTGGCCTCCGGTTCACCGGCAACGAGTACCTCCAGGACTTCGCCCAGAAGAAGGTCTGGGCGGCGTTCGTCTGGTCAGGCGACCTGGCCTCCTCGGGCGGCGAGGACGACAAGTTCGTCTTCCCTGAGGAAGGCACGATGATCTGGACGGACAACATGCTCATCCCGAAGGGTGCCGTCAACAAGTACACGGCCGAGTTGATGATGGACTACGTCTACGACCCGACGGTCGCGGCCCAGATCGCGAACTACGTCTATTACGTCTCGCCGGTCAAGGGCGCCGATGCGGAGATCACGAAGCTCGATCCGGAGGTAGCGGCCAACCCGCTTCTCTTCCCGACCCCGGAGATCGTGGCCAAGCAGCACAGCTTCCAGTTCCTGTCCGAGCAGCTCGAGAGCACGATGAACGAGCTGTTCGCGACCCTGTCCGGCACCTGAGGCGGGCGGACCTTCGACGATGGCGGCACAGCCCTCGGCCAAGCCCGGCCCCGGCCTCCGGGGCCGGCTTGCGCCTGCCATCCCGTATCTGCTTCTGGCCCCCGGGCTCCTCTGGCTGGTCATCTTCTATGTCCTGCCGGCCATCCAGATGTTCACGTATTCGATCTCGACCGGGTCGCTGGAGACCGGCTACACGATCGACCTGAGCGCCAACAACTACATCGAGGCGCTCAGCCGCTTCAACAAGCAGTTCCTCAATTCGATCCTGTACGGTGGGATCGCGACGGTCCTGACCCTGCTCATCGGCTTCCCGGTGGCGTACACGATCGCCTTCCGTGGCGGTCGCTACAAGAACTTCATCCTGTTCCTGGTCATCGCCCCGTTCTTCACCAGCTTCCTCATCCGGACCATCAGCTGGAAGATCCTGCTGGGTGACGAAGGACCGATCCTGGGCTTCGCCAAGCACACGCTGGGCATCCTGCCTGGATCGTTCAGCGTCCTGGGCACCCCCGTCGCGCAGCTCGCCGGCATCACCTACAACTTCCTGCCGTTCATGATCCTGCCGCTCTACGTCGCCCTCGAGAAGATCGACCCGCGGCTCATCGAGGCGGCCGAGGACCTGTACGCGGGGCGGGCGGCCGCCTTCCGGCGGATCACGTTCCCGCTCGCTCTGCCGGGCGTGTTTGCCGGTTCGCTGCTCACGTTCATCCCGGCGATGGGCGACTACATCAACGCGGAGCTGCTCGGGAACCCGAGCACCCGGATGATCGGCAACGTGATCCAGAACCGGCTGCTCGTCCAGAACGACTACCCGGTTGGATCGGCCCTCTCGTTCATCCTGATGGCCGGCATCCTCGTCGCCGTGGCCGTCTACGCCCGCGTCCTCGGCACAGAGCAGTTGACCGGCTGATGGCGACGACCACGGCCCGTTCGACCGCCACGTCCGGGGTACCGCCGCGCGGATCGCTCCTGCAGCGGGTCGGACCCAGGATCCTGCCGGCCATCACGGTCCTCGCGATCGCCTACCTGATGGTCCCGATCGCGGTGATGATCGTCTTCTCGTTCAACAACCCCGTCGGCAAGTTCAACTACATCTGGAACGAGTTCTCGCTCCAGGGCTGGCTCCACCCGTTCGATTGGCCGGGCCTCGGCGAGGCGGTCCAGACAAGCCTCACCGTGGCGGTCCTGTCGACGATCTTCGCGACGGTCCTGGGCACGATGATCGGCCTCGCGCTGACTCGCTATCGGTTCCGCGGGCGCGGAGCCCTCAACGCGGTCATCTTCCTGCCGATGGCGACGCCGGAGATCGTGCTGGGGGCCAGCATGCTGACCCTGTTCGTGGCGACCGCCCTGCCGCCGCTCCAGGGGACCGTCCCGACCCTCTATCCTACCGGCTTCACGACGATCCTCATCGCCCACATCCTGTTCAACATCAGCTTCGTCGTCGTCACCGTCAAGGCTCGCCTGGTCGGCTTCGACCGGCGTCTGGAGGAGGCGGCGATGGACCTTGGGGCCAACGAGGTGACGACGTTCTGGAAGGTCACCTTCCCGCTCATCCTGCCCGGTGTGCTGGCCGCCGCCGTGCTCGCCTTCAGCCTGTCGATCGACGACTTCGTGATCACCAACTTCGTGTCCGGGACGACGAACACCTTCCCGATCTGGATCTATTCTATCCAGCGCAACGCCCTGCCGGTCCAGATCAATGTCATCGGCTCGATGATCTTCCTTGGCGCCGTTGGCCTCGTCGCGCTCAGTTCGGCCCGCTCGGGTCGCGCGGCCCGCATCCGCTGATCCAGGAGGATCCAACCATG
Organism: Thermomicrobiales bacterium; assembly: GCA_031421095.1. Lineage (GTDB taxonomy): Bacteria > Chloroflexota > Limnocylindria > Limnocylindrales > CSP1-4 > SPCO01. The sequence goes on along the minus strand of JANONZ010000406.1, from coordinate 2,240 downwards.
CTCAGCACCGATCGCCACGCCGCCACCACTCCCCTGCCCGACCATGCCGTCGTCCCGTCGGTCTGGGGGCGAATCACCAACCTTGACGTCGATCGCGGCGAGGGGTCGTGGCTGATCACGCGTGACGGCGAGCGCTACCTGGATTACTCGTCCGGGATCGGCGTGACCAATACGGGTCATGCGCATCCGCGCGTCGTGGCGGCGATCGCGACCCAGGCGGCCAAGCTCCTCCATGGCCAGCAGAACATCATGTTCCACGAACCCGGCCTGCGCCTGTACGAGCGGCTCCAGGGCCTGCTGCCCGGCGGACCCTGGCAGGCGTTCCTGTCCAATTCGGGCTCGGAGGCGGTCGAGGCATCCGTCAAGCTCGCGCGTGTCGCCACAGGCCGGCCGGTGATTCTGGCGTTCCGCTACGGCTACCACGGGCGCACCGCCCAGACCATGGCGATGACGACGGCGAAGGACGTCTACCGCGGAGCGTTCGAGCCCCTGCCCGGGTCCGTCTATCACACCGCATACCCGTACTGCTACCGCGCGTCTGGAGGCGCCCATTCGCCGGACGCCTGCACCTGCGACTGGGAGGCCCAGCTGGACCTCACGTTCCACCAGTTCGTCTACCCGGAGCAGGTCGCCGCCATCATCATCGAGCCCGTGCTCGGCGAGGGCGGCTACATCGTCCCACCGCCGGGGTTCCTGCCGCGATTGCGAGAGATCACCCGCCAGCACGGGATCCTGCTCATCGCCGACGAGGTCCAGACCGGATTCGGCCGGACGGGTGAGATGTTCGCGGTCCAGCACTGGGACGTGGAGCCGGACATCCTGGTCATGGCCAAGGGCATCGCCTCGGGGCTGCCGCTGTCGGGGATCCTGGCCCGCGCGGAGCTGATGGCCAGTTGGAAGCCCGGGCAGCACGGCGGAACGTACGGCGGCAACGTCGTCTCGTGCGCCGCCGCGAACGCCACCCTCGATGTCATCGAGGAGGAAGGGCTCGTCGCCAATGCGCGCGAGCGAGGCGACCAGTTCCTGCGAGGCCTCCGGGTGCTCGCCGGCAAGTACCGGTCGATCGGCGACACCCGCGGACTGGGCCTCATGGTCGCGATCGAACTGGTCAAGCCCGGCGTCGGCGACGGCCGCGTCCCGGACCCGGACCTCACGAAGCGGATCCAGGCCGAGGCGCTCGCCCGCAAGCTCATCGTCCTCACCGCGGGAACGTACGTGAACGTCGTCCGGATCATCCCGCCCCTCGTCACGACGCCCGATGAGGTAGAGATGGCGCTCGGGATCCTCGACGAGAGCCTCGCTGCGGCGGGTGCCTGAGGCCACGCCCCGATGAGAACGCATGCCGATCCTCGCGGCGCCGAAGCCGCGGCCCGCGTGGAGAGCTTCTTCGCGGACCTCGAGCACATCGGCTGGGAGGATCTCGGCAGCATCTCGTTTCCGACGGACACCTCCGCGCGGGCCGTCGCACGCGCTGCGGCCGCGACTGCGGCGGCGGAGGCCGGCCGCGCTCCATTCCTCGCCGAGACGAGGAGCGCCGCAGGCGACTGGGTGCTCCGCGCCTACTCGGCCGGTATGTACCAGCCGACCTTCTTCGGCCTCAACTGGGGCCGCTCGACCGGGACGCTGCCCGATCGGGTCGCCGTCGCGGGGGCCGTGGAGGACGCGGCGACAGCCGCCATCGTCGAAGACCTCGTCCAGCCGGCGGTGTTCGACGAGCTGCGCGCGCCGTTCGAACTCATCGTGGCGATGCATCCGACCGGGCGGCCGGATGCCTCGGCCACCCGTGCCGGCCGATGGACACGCCCGGTGGCCGCGACCCTGCTCATCGGCCTCGCGCTTGGGTCGCTGGTCTACGCGTACGAATTCGGCCTGTTCGCCGTCGTCATCCCGGTCATCATGGTCGTGGCGATCTTCGCCGGCCTCACTCGGAGCCGCCCAGCGGCCTGAACGATGGGTCGAGGAGGCGGCTCCGCACCAGGTCGTGCAGCTGGCCGTTGGTCACCAGGAACGTCCCACCGTCGATGGCGCGGCGGCCTTCGAGGTCCGTGGCGCGACCCCCGGCCTCTTCGACCAGCAGGAGTGGCGCCGCGGCGTCCCCAGCCGACAGACCGACCTCGACCATAGCCTCCGCGGCGCCCTCGGCCACCAGCGCATAACCCCAGAAGTCGCCGAATCCCCGCTCGCGCCACACGTCGCGCAGCAGGGCGTCGAACCCGGGAGCTCGGCCGGACGCCTCGATG
>JANONZ010000405.1:0-1923 GCA_031421095.1 Thermomicrobiales bacterium | reverse complement strand
CGCGCGGACGCCGGGCTCGCCGGTCGCCGGGTCCGTCTCCGCCTCGGCCAGCGAGACCAGGACGTACAGCGCGTCCGGGTAGAACGCCAGCCCGAGGTCGGTCGGAGACGGCACGGCGGCCGAATGGGTGTGCGAATGGACGATGCCCCAGAAGACCTCGTCCGCGTCGTCGGTCGCGATGGTCAGGCGGAGGAGATCGTCCGGATCGATCTCGTAGCGGTAGGGCGAGGCGGCCTTGTTGCGAGTTGGTTCGAAGCGCAGCGCCCGGCCCCCGCTCGCCGCCGGACCGTCGCCGACGATCAGGCCGCAGGCCTCGTTCGGATGATCGGCCCGGGCGTGGGCGACGATGTCGGCCCGGATCTGGGCCGGCAGGTGCGCGTCGGCCGGGCCCGGGTGCTCACCAGATGACATCGACGTCCCCGCTACGGTTGGCGTGGCCGTGCAGTCGATCATCCTTCGTGACGAGCGGGATCCGAAGATCTCGAGCGGTCGCGTAGATGAGGCGGTCAGCCGGATCACCCGGGAACGAGCCCGCCGGGATCTGGCCGGCCCACGCTGCGGCAACCGGGGACAGGGTCGCCAGGACCGAGCGGCTGTCCTCCATCACTCGGATGATCCAGTGACCAAGCGGACGGTCCAGTGCGATCCGTCTATCACGGACGAGCATGCCGACCTCCCACCACGAGATGGGACTCACCAGGATGTGTTCGGCGCTCCGGATCGCGGCGGCGGCTGTCGGCGACATGCGATCCGATCCCGAGAACCACCAGATGACGACGTGCGTGTCGAGCAGAACGTTCAGAGGATGCCCCGCTCTGCGTCCCAGACCTCACCGGTGGAGAAGTACGCCTCGTCGTCCTCCGCGAGGAGCGTGACGCTGCCGACGAGGTCCGCGCCGTACTCGTCCAGATCCGCCGGTACGAGCTTCGCGACCGGCCGACCATGCTTCGTGATCGTGTACGACACCTTGAGCTCATCCACCTCGTCGAGGATGGCCAGACACTCGGCCTTGAACCGGCTTGCCATGATCGTCCGCTCACTCATCGTCTGCTCCATCTGACCACTGACTATAGTCACTGGTCACATCGATGTCGAGGGCCCTGCGACGAGTCGGCCCCTGATGCGCCCCGCTCACCACCAGTTGACGCCGCCCTCCAGCGCCTCCTCCATCTCGTCGAGATCGGTCGAGAACGTGCCCGCCGACAGGTACTTCCAGCCACCATCCGGCAGGAGGGCGACGATCGTCCCCGACTCCATCTCGCCAGCGACTCGGGCGGCAGCGACCAGCACGGCACCACACGACGGCCCGGCGAAGATCCCCTCGCGAAAGACGAGGTCGCGCAGGGCACCGATCGCGTCGCGGTTGGAGACCAGGTATTTCGTATCGATGAGCGACGCATCCAGGATCTCCGGGATGAACCCGTCGTCGAGCGACCGGAGGCCCTGCACCAGTTCGCCCGGGAGTGGCTCCACGGCGACGATCCGGACGCCCGGTTTGTGCTCGCGCAGGTAGCGCGAGACGCCCATGAGCGTCCCGCCCGTCCCCAGTCCGGCGACGAACACATCGATCTCCGGGCAGTCGGCGAGGATCTCCGGCCCCGTCGTCTCGTAGTGGGCCTGCGGGTTGGCCGGGTTGCCGTACTGATACGGCATGACGAAGCGCTCGTCCTTGCTGCACAGGTGCTTGGCCAGCGCGATCGCCCCGTTGCTGCCCTGCGCGCCCGGCGAGTCGATGACCTCGGCGCCGAACAGCGCGGCCATCTGGCGTCGCTCGTTCGTCACGTTGTCCGGCATGACCAGCGCGACGCGGTAGCCCTTGCGCCGGCCGATCATCGCGAGGGCGATGCCGGTGTTGCCCGACGTCGGCTCCAGGATGATCGAATCCTCGTGGAGCAGCCCACGCGCCTCGAGGTCCTCGATCAG
>JANONZ010000404.1:0-2644 GCA_031421095.1 Thermomicrobiales bacterium | reverse complement strand
TCCGTCCGACACGGGTCGACGGGTCAGCGCCTTGCGCAACCCCGAAAGGAGGCGGTCTCTATCGAATTCCTGGCGGGACCCGTCGCGTTTGATGACCACCAGTCGGGCCGCTTCCACCCGCTCGTACGTCGTGAAGCGCATTGCGCAGGCGGCGCATTCACGCCTGCGTCGGATCGTGGCCGAATCATCCAGATCGCGCGAGTCGACGACCCGAGTCTCCCGCTCTCCGCATTGGGGGCAGCGCATCGTTCTCCTGACGCCTCACACCACAAGGGATAGTGGTTGAGTTCGAGGATACCACTACATGGTGTGGTCTCGCGGGTCACTCAGCGCTCGCGGGTCCGTCTGGTGCGGGTCCGTCAGCCAGGCCTGCGGTTCGACCGATGAGGGGACGCATCGATCGATAGTGAATCCGCAGCGAGGGCGTGGCGAACGATGGCCTCACGTGCATGGAGGAGGTTCAGGTAGCCACGCTTGAGCGAGGTCTGGGCCTCCAGTTCGCGTGGTCCGCGGCTGGTCACCATCATGGCCGCGCCATGTTCCACCATGGCGAGTGCCCGAGCGGCGCGCTCCAGGTCGTCGACGAGATCCGTCCGGATGGTCTTCGTCTGCCGCGACCCGCCGAGGGCTCGAGCCTCGTCGGTGTAGCCCTGGACCGCCTCCGTGGCCGTGGCGATGGTGTCGTGGATGGCGTCGGGCGCGATCTGGTGCCGACGGACGGCGTCGATCTGGCCGGCCGCGCCACCCAGGGACCCATCGATGCGCGTGGCGAGGTCCTTGACCGCTCTCTGGAAGCTCGCGAGCTCCCGTGACCGTGCGACGATCCTGCCCGTGCCACGGAATACGACGACGAGTCCGGCCGCCACGGCGATGAACGCCGCGATCGGCAGCAGGACGGCCAACTCCACGGCGTGTCGGGCTGGCGGTCAGTCGGACCGCGCGCGCAACTGGTCGAGGAGCGCGTTGCCTACCTCGACCAGGTCGCCCACGACGACGAGATCGGCGAATTCGGCGATAGGAGCATCGGGGTCTCGATTGACCGCGACGATGGTGCCGGCTGTCTGCATCCCGACCTTGTGCTGGATCGCGCCACTGATGCCGAGAGCCAGGTACAGCTCCGGCTTGACGATCTTGCCAGTCTGGCCGATCTGTTGGCTATAGCCGATCCAGCCAGAATCGACCGCCGCTCGGGTAGCCCCGACGGCCCCTCCGAGGGCGGCGGCGAGCTGCTGGACCAGACCGAAGCCCTCCGCACCACCGACACCTCGCCCGCCGGCAACGATGATCCGCGCGTCGTCGATCGACGCCGCGGCTCCGGCCTGCTCGATCCGGTCCACCACGCGGACTTCGGGGAGTGGCTGGGCCGGGTGGGCCGTGGTCGGGGCGGCCCTGTGGGTGCCCGGCGTGGCTTCGGCCAGAGGCTGGGCCGTGACGGCGTTGGGGCGGACCGTGATGATCCCCCGACGATCCGTGAACGCGGACTCTGTGATGAGTTTGCCGCCGAAGACACTCTGTTGGACCAGCGGGCCGTCATCCGACCAGGACACGGCCGTCGCATTCGCAAGGACACCCCAGCCGCTCAGCGCCGACAGTGCGCCGGCAAGGTCGCGGCCGTCCGGGCTGGCCGGCAGGAGCACGAGGTCGTAGTCGTCGAGTCTGGCCGCCAGGGCGACGGCGATCGGGGCCACGGTCGAATCGGCCGCCACCGTGTCATCGACGTGGACGGTCGCCACAAAGAGACCGAACTCGTCCGCGGCAGCCTCAACGTTCCTGCCGTGGATGATCCCGACCGGTGCACCGCCACCCGCCTCGTGGAGCAGGCGGGCCAGCGTCGCTGCCTCGGTCGAGAGCTTCGTCAGGCTGCCGTCGGGCGCGATCTCACCGACCACGAGGATGCCCGCCATCAGATGAGCCTCCGTTCGACCAAAAAGTCGAGGACCTGCCGGGCGGCGACATCGGCCGGCGCACGGATCACTCGGGTGGCCGCTCGTGCCTCCGGCTTGCGGCTGTCCGTGAGACGGGTCGTCGCGACCGCCCCGCCGACGGTGGTCGGATCGAGGTCCAGGTCCGCGAGGCCGATCGTGGTGATCGTCTTCGAGCGGGCCGCCATGATCCCCTTCAGGGACGGGTAGCGGGGCTCGCCGAGGGCCTGTGTACAGCTGACGAGGGCTGGCAACGCCGCTTGGAGAACGTCATAGCCGGTCGGGCTGATCCGCTGGACGCGCACCGTGCCGGCCGCCGGGTCGGGCTCGATGCGCGCCGCGTATGACAGGTACGGCAGGCCGGCCAGGGCCGCGACCCCCGCCGGAACGACACCCGCCAGCCCGTCGGAGGTGTCCACGCCGGCCAGGACCAGGTCGAACTCGAGCGTCTTGAGCGCCGCCGCGAGGACACGGGTCGTCGAGACGGTGCACGATCCCTCGAGGACCGGGTCGGTGACCAGCACACCCCGGGTGGCACCCATCGCGAGTGCCTTGCGCATCGTCTCGGGCGCATTGGGCGGGGCCATCGAGAGCAGCGTGATCTCGCCCTCGCCGGCCGCCTCGACGAGCTTGAGGGCGGCCTCGAGCGCGTACTCATCGTTGCCGTTGACGACGGCCGGCACCGATGCACGATCGAGCCGACCATCCGGCAGGAGTCGCTC
>JANONZ010000403.1:0-2745 GCA_031421095.1 Thermomicrobiales bacterium | reverse complement strand
TGCCCGCACGGTCACGCTGCGCTGGGCCGTCCGGCGGGGCTCGCCCGTCGCGGGATCCAGCAAATGGTGGTACCGCCGCCCACCGTACAGGAAGAACTGGACGTAGTCGCCGGAGGTGGCAATGGCGGAGTTCTCCGCCTCCAGCGTACCGGCGAGCCCATCGGGATCCTCCGGCGATCGAATCCCCACGCGCCACGGCTCGTCGTCCGGCGATCGGCCGAGCGCGTAGAGGTCGCCGCCCGCGCCGACAAGCGCGTGCTCGATGCCGCGTTCGCGCAGCGCCGCAACGGCGCGGTCCACCCCGTAGCCCTTGGCGACGCCGCCGAGATCGATCCCGAGGTCGGGGTCGTGAAACAGCACGAGGCGGCGGCCGGCCCGCTGCGCGACTTCGAGCGATCGGAAGAGGCGTCGGTTCGCCAGCCGCGCCACTTCGGTGTCGGGTGGCGGCTCGTGGCGATGGGTCACATCCCACAGCGCTGACGCGCGCGCCAGGCACGGATCGAAGGCGCCGCCGCTGGCCTCGGCCCACCAGAGCCCCTCTTCCAGCACCGCCGCGGTGTCATCGGTGATCGCCACCGGCGTCGTGGCCGCGCGCACGTTCGCCCGGCCCACGTCGGACCCGGCGTCGAACTTCGTCATGGTCCGCTCGACGTGCCGCAGCGCATCCACCGCGGCGTCGATCGCGGCGTGCGCGTGGTCCGGATCCCGGTGGGCGACCGCGAACTCGGCCACGGTGCCCATGACCAGCACGTGGCGGCGGACGAGGGTCAGGGGGTGCCGGCGGGCGAAGGGCACGGCGGCCACGAAGACCCCGATCCCGACGGTGAGCGCTTCGCGACGGGTCGGCATCCAGCGCGACGAACGATCAGGATTGTGCATCGTCAGACTCCGAGAGGTGGCACGGGCTCGCGCACGCGCCGCAGTCAGACACACAGCGTGCCTGCCGGCGCACCAGCCCGTAGATCACGAACAGCGCCGCGAAGGCGGCGATCGACAACACGGCGGCCATCATCAGCTGAACAACCCCGCAAACCCCATGAACGCAAGCGACAGGCTCCCGGCCAGGATGAACACCAGCGCGGGGCCGCGCACCACGTCGGGCACGTCCGACAACTCCGTTTGCACGCGGATCGAGGCCATCAGCACCATCACCAGCAGGAAGCCCAGCCCCGCGCCCACGGCAAAGGTCATCCCCTGGAGAAACCCGTAACCCCGGTTCGTCTGGAAGATGGCCAGCCCCAGAATCACGCAGTTGGTCGTGATGAGGGGCAGGAAGATGCCCAGCTCGCGGAAGAGCGTGGGGCTCGTCTTCTTGATCACGAGCTCCACGATCTGCACGAGCGAGGCGATCACCACGATGAACGAGATGATCCGCAGGTACGGCGCGTCGGCCAGGATGAACGTATTCAGGAACCACGCCGCGAGCGCCGTCAGCACCATCACGAACAGCGTCGCCAGGCCGAGCCGCAGGGCGGTCTCGATCCGCGACGACACGCCCATGAAGGGACAGAGCCCCAGGAAGTACGACAGGACGAAGTTGTTGACCACCATCGACGAGACGAAGATCCAGGCCAAGTCCGTCATACCGCCACCCTTTCGCGATCCGGCCGCGTCCACCAACTCTTCACCAGCAGCAGGACGCCGATCATGAAGAACCCGCCCGGCGGCAGGATCATGATGATCCACGGCTCGAACGACGGCCCGAACAGGCTGATGCCGAGGAGGCTGCCGCTGCCGAGGATCTCCCGCGGGGCGCCCATCAGCAGCAGGGCGACGATGAAGCCGGCGCTCGTTCCCACGGCGTCGAGCACGGCGCGGCCCACCGGCTGCCTGGATGCGAACGCCTCCTGCCGGCCCAGGATGATGCAGTTGACGACGATGAGGGCGACAAAGGCGCCGAGCTGCCGGTGGATGTCCGGCACGATCGCCTCGAGCATCATGTCCGCTACCGTGACGAACGTGGCGATGATGAGCACGTAGGTGGCAATCCGCACCTGGTTGGGCATGAAGCGGCGAAGGCTCGAGATGAGAAAGCTGGAGCAGATGAGCACGAACGACGTGGCGAGACCCATCGCCAGGCTGTTGGCCACGGTGTTGGTCACGGCCAGCGTCGAGCAGAGGCCGAGCATCTGCACGAGGACGGGGTTCTCGCGCCACACGCCGCGAAGCAGCACGTCCGTGGGCGCCGGTACGGTCGTCATGATCCGCCTTTCGCGAGGTAGGCGTCCAGGAGCGGCGCCCAGCGCGCGACGCCCTTGTTGACAGCCGCGATCACCGTGCGCGCCGAGATGGTCGCGCCGGTGATCGTGTCCACCTCGTCGGGCTGCTTCGAGGCGCCCTGCTTCACGCGCACCAGAGGCGTCTTCCGGCCCCGGAACTGGTCGCGCCAACGCTCGTCGTTGATCTTGTCGCCCAGCCCCGGCGTTTCAAGGCTGGAGAGAATCATCAGGCCGAGCGTGGTGCGGGTCGCGGGATCGAAGCCGAAGAGAATCCTGATCACATCCTGGAAGCCCGGTTCGCCGGCGGCGATGGCGAAGCCGACCCGCGCACCGGCCGCGTCGTATCCCGCGTAGACCCGCTCCAGCGGACGAGCGTCCACGCCCGGCGGCAGCGTTGCCGTGAGGTCGCCCTCGTGAAGATAGAGCGTGTCGTAGCGATCGAGGCCCCGCAGCACCTCGTGGATGGCGCGATCGGTCCGCGCGGCCCGGTTCCGTTCGATCGCGGGCAGCGTCCCCTGGTACGCCA
>JANONZ010000402.1:0-1627 GCA_031421095.1 Thermomicrobiales bacterium | reverse complement strand
GCTGCGACGATGAGGTGGTCGCCGTCGAGGCGCGTGATCGGTGCCGCCTTGAGGGATCCCCGGCGGTCGTCGACGGTCGTCGCGAAGGGCGCGACGGGTTCGGACCAGGTGCCACCGCCGTCGTTCGAGCGCCGCAGCTCGATCGTCAGGTCGTCGGTGTCCTTGCCCGTGCCGATGCTGTAGCTCGCGATGAGACTGCCGTCGGCGAGCACGACGAACGCCGGGAACGTGGCGACACCTCGGGGCGTACCGGCTTGCGCCGCACTCACGATCGCGCGTTCCGTGATCTCCATCGGGTGAGACCTTCCCTGTGGTCGGTGGCCGCCTGAGGGTCAGGCCGCGCTGATCGGCAGCCGGACCGATTCGCCGCTTGCCGACGATCGCGCGGCGGCCTCGACGACCTCCACGGCAGCCCGGCCGTCCGCGCCCATGAGATCCGGCGTGGCCGCCGCGATGCCCTTGCGGACCGCCAGCGCGAAGGCCTGCGTCTGGGCCGCGAAGGCTTCGAGCCGGATCGGGCTGTAGACGTCCTGGTCCAAGGCGAACGACGGCATCTCGAAGATCTCCTCCCAGCCGTCACTGCGTCCCAGCCGGACCTTGCCGTATGAATCGGACTCGATGATCCCTTCGGAGCCGATGAGGGTCCACTGGCTCTGCGATCCCAGGCCCGGCGCCGGCATCTCCAGGCTGATGAGGATCTGCGCCATCACGCCGCTGCGCATGACCACCTCGGCCATGCCAGTGCGCCGCTGATGGACGTCGCCGCCGAAGTCGCGGATCTTCGCGAAGATCACCTCGACCTCCGAATCAGTGAACCAGCGCAGGGCATCGAACATGTGGACGCCCATGTCGAGCCAGGCGCCGCCTTCGCCCGGCTTGTGCGCCCAGCCGTGATCGTCCTGGAGATAACCGATGACGGAGCTCAGGACTCGCACCATCCGCAGATCGCCGATCCGGCCCTCGGCCAACAGCCGCTTGGCGGTCCTCGGCGATGCACGATGGCGGGTCACGTTGTTGACCATGAGCAGCACGCCCGCGTCGCGGCAAGCGGCGATCATGGCATCGCAGTCAGCCAGTGTGACGGCCATCGGCTTCTCGATGTAGACGTGCTTGCCGGCGGCCGCGGCGGCGCGTGTGAGCGCCAGATGCGTCGAATGGGGCGTGGCGATGATGACCGCCTCGATGTCGTCCCGGGCCAGGAGCGCCTCGGCGGTGGGGGCCGCGACGACGCCGTACTCTTCGGCCAGGCCGGGGGCGCGGGACCCGCCGGCGATCGCCACGAGATGGCCATCCGGGACATGCTTCGCCAGGCACTGCGCGTAGGTGTGGGCCATGAAGCCCGATCCGAGGAGCCCGAAGCCGACGCTCATCGTGGCGTACATCCTTTCATGTCATCGCTCGTAGGCGGAGAGCGTTCACGTGGTATCGCGAGGGTATATTGTCGACAATCCGAGGGCATGTCAACCGGGACGCGAGAGTCCGGACGCGCCGATGAGCCCCTGGGATGAGGAGGATTCGAGTGAGCGAAGGGCGGTTCATGGGACGCGTGGCGATCGTGACCGGATCGGGCCGCGGGATCGGGCGAGCCATCGCAGAGCGGTTCGCCGCCGACGGCGCATCTGTCGTG
>JANONZ010000401.1:0-1905 GCA_031421095.1 Thermomicrobiales bacterium | reverse complement strand
CTGCCGGCCGCCGGCGTGCCGGTCGTCGGATCTGAGCCCGAGCCGCTCGTCACCGAAGCGGGCTAGGAGCGCGTGGCTCCACGCATCTCGCTGGCCCTCGCGATCCACAACCATCAGCCCGTCGGCAACTTCGGCTGGGTCTTCGCCGAGGTCTACGATCGGGCGTACCAGCCGATGGTGGAAGCCCTGGAACGCCACCCGGGCGTCCGGCTGTCATTGCACTACACCGGACCGCTGCTCGAGTGGCTGCGCGCCGAACGCCCCGACTTCATCGGGCGGCTGGCTGCGCTCGTCGCGCGCGAGCAGATCGAGATCCTGGGCGGCGGCTACTACGAACCCGTCCTCGCCTCGTTGCCGGAGCGCGACCGTATCGGCCAGCTCTGCCGGATGGGCGACGAATCTGCCGCCCTCTTCGGCCGCCGACCCAGGGGCGCCTGGCTGGCCGAGCGGGTCTGGGAGCCGGACCTGCCGACCTCGCTCGTCGCCGCCGGTTACGACTGGACGATCCTCGACGACGCGCACTTTCGCGCCGCCGCGATCCGCGAGGAGGACCTGTGGGGGCCGTACACGACCGAGGACCAGGGACAGCTCCTGACGGTCTTCGGCACAGAACAGGGCCTCCGCTACCGGATCCCATTCCGCGCTGTGGAGGACGTCATCGGCTACCTGCGCGATCACGCGACGGAAGATGGCGAGCGGGTCGGGATGATGGGCGATGACGGCGAGAAGTTCGGCGCGTGGCCGACGACCTGGGAGCACTGCTGGGGTGAGGGACGCTGGGTCGATCGCTTCTTCGAGGCCCTCGAGGCCAACGCCGACTGGCTGACGACCACGACCCCATCGGCATGGCTCCAGCACCACCGGCCGATCGGGCGGGTCTACATCCCGACCGGCTCCTACGCGGAGATGGGCGAATGGGCCCTGCCCGCCGATGAGAGCCGGGTCTTCTCAACCGTGGTCCACGCCGCACAGGCGGAGGGCAGACCGGAGGCGCGCTGGCTGCGCGGAGCATTCTGGCGCAACTTCCAGGTCAAGTACCGCGAGATCAACGACCTGCACAAGCAGATGCTGCGAACCTCAGACAAGGTTGATGCGATGGCTCCCGGGCCCGTCCGCAGCGCCGCGCTGGACCATCTGTACCGGGGCCAGTCCAACGACTGCTACTGGCACGGCCTGTTCGGTGGCATCTATATCAGCCACATGCGCCTGGCGACCTTCGAGCACCTCATCGCGGCCGAGGATCTGGCCGACTCGGCGGCCGGACAGCTCCACGTCGTCGAGCGACGCGACCTGGACATGGACGGGCTGGAGGATGCGCGCCTGGCCGGGCCGGGCCAGGTCGTGACCGTTGATCTGGCCGACGGCGCGGGTATCGGTGGCTGGGACATCCGGCCCGCCCGACACGCCCTTGCCGCGGTCCTGCGTCGGCGACCGGAGGCCTACCACGAAACGCTCCGCGCGCACGAGGCCGCACTCGTGGCGGCCGACGGGGCGGGATCGGACAGGCACGATGCTCCGGAGGCGCAGACTGGCGCGCTGTCCTCGATCCACGATCTGGTGATGACCAGGGAAGCAGGCCTGGTCGACCAACTCCACTACGACCGATACGAGCGCCGCTCCGGCCTGGTGCGCTTCCTCGCGGTCGACACCGACGCCAACGCGTGGGAAAGGGCCGAGGCGGTCGAACTCGGAGACGCCGTGGATGGCGTCTTCGAACTGGTCAGTCTCGAGCTGGATCGGCTGGTGGCAACCCGCGACGCGACGGTCCAGGGGCCGTCCGGTGCCGCGACGGTCCGCGTGACCAAGGGACTCGTCCTCGGCGGCGACCGACGGTCCCCCACCCTCAGGTTGACCGTGACCGTCGAGAATCGGTCCGCGCTGAGCGTCGAGGCGCGCCTCGGCGTC
>JANONZ010000400.1:0-2267 GCA_031421095.1 Thermomicrobiales bacterium | reverse complement strand
GGGCCCTGCGCCGTCACGGTGTCCCAGCTGTCGCCACGGCCGAGCCGAACGGCGCCGTATGGCTGGAGGTCGATGATCCCGTCGGAACCGACGATGAGGAACGAGAACGATGTCGGCATCCCGGGCTTCGGGATCTCGTAGCTCATCGCGACCTGCGCGAGGACGCCGGACGTCATCTCGTAGACGACGAGCGCGCTCTGGCCGACGCCCGCCGGGACCCCGGAGAAATTCGTGATCCGGGCGAAAGCGAGCGCTCCATCGGCCGCACTGAACCAGCGGATGAGGTCGCAGCCGTGGGCCGCCCACGACGCGTAGGCCGTCTGCTGCTGCGGGTCGAGCTTCCACGCGTCGCCCCGCGCCTCGAGATCCCACCAACCGACCTCGGCGCCGGTCAGGTGGATCATCCGGACGTCGCCGATGGCACCCTCGTCGATGAGGCGCTTGGCGGCGACGGGTGAATCGCGGAAGCGATGCTGCGCCACGACCGACAGACGCACCCCGGCGTCCCGACAGGCCGCGACCATCGCCGTACACTCCGCGACGGACTGCGCCATCGGCTTCTCCACGAGGAGGTGTTTGCCGGCCGCGGCGGCGAGCAGCGTCTGGTCGCGGTGGGCGGCCGGTGGCGAGGCGAGCACGACCGCATCGACGTCATCGCGGGCCAGGAGCGCCTCCAAGCTCGGTTCCAGCGGCACGCCGTAGTCCGTCGCCAGAGCGGCTGCGCGCCGGCCCCCGGTGACCGCGACGAGGGCGGCCCCGGCCGCGTGGTTGGCGGCCACCTCGGCCCACGTGCGGCCCATGAATCCGGAGCCAACGATACCGAAACGAACCGTCATGCCATCACCTCCCGGGTCTGATCGAAGCAGTCGATGCCGGCGGCGCGGCAGTCGTCGATGAGCTCGTATACGCCCTCGTCCGTGTCGACCAGGCCGGGCACGCCGCAGATGACCCGGTCGATCCCGAGCTCCACCCAGCGTGCCATCTCGTCCGCCCGCGGAAGCAGTGCCGCAAAGTCGTACGGCATGATCGCCGGCAGATCCTCCTTGCGCATGAACCGCTGCTTGCCGGTCGCGCGCAGGCCGGGGTAGGGGAACGCCGGATTCGTGCCGGTCGCGACACTGAGGGTCCGGGGGTCGCGGCCGATCTCGCCGCAGCGGTCGGCCAGCACGGTCATCGCTTCGGCCATGTCCTCGGGCGGCAGATCGATGTTGATCTCGTCGCAGTACCTGGCGGCGAGGCGGAACGTGACGTTCCGACCGTGGCCGCCGATCGCCAGCCGGACGTGGTCGCCGCCGCCGGTCCGTGGGGCGTTGGCCGCGTTCTCCACGCGCGCGTGCGTTCCATCGAGTGTGACCGGTGGTTCGTCCCGCCGCGTCATCCGGCTGATGATCTCGAAATGCTCGCCGAGGATGGCGAGTCGCTCCTTCGTGTCCGGAAAGGGCACGCCGAAGGCCGTGGCCTCGCTGACCTTGAACCCGCATCCGAGTCCCAGGACGAGGCGACCGCCGCTGATGGTGTCGAGGGTCGCCGCCATCTTTGCGGTCATGGCCGGATTGCGGAACGTGGAGTTGATGACGCCGAACCCGATGTCGACCCGCGGCACCAAGGCCGCGATCGCCGTGTGGATCGTCACGCAGTCGAACACCATGGCCTCGGCGTCCCACTTCGCCAGCACGTGTTCACCGGTCCACAGGGAATCGAAGCCGAGACGTTCGCCGAGGTGCGCGACCTCGATGATCCGTTCCCACGCGGCCGCGGGAGTCCAGCCTTCGAACTCGTTGAAGTAGCCCTGCGGCAGCAACATGCCGATCTTCATGTGGGTGCGGAACCCTCCTGCGTCGGATGAGCCTATTACATCCTGACTTCACCATCAAGTTCCGACTACACTCAATCTGTGGTTGCCATACACGCGCTCCCGTGACCGATCTTCTCATCCGTGGCGCGACAGTCATCGATGGGAATGGCGCCCCGCCGGTCCGGGCCGACGTCGTGCTGGACCGCGGCCGGATCGCCGCGGTTGTACCCGAAGGTACGGCCTCGGAGTCGTCCGCCGAGCGCGTGCTGGATGCCGGGGGCCTTGTCGTCGCCCCCGGTTTCATCGACATGCACTCCCATGCGGACTTCACGTTGCCGTCCTATCCAGGGGCTCTCAACTCGCTGAGCCAGGGCGTGACGACTGAGGTGATCGGCAACTGCGGGTACTCGCCGGCGCCGCTGGCCGCCGACAACCGGCTCGCAGAGGACCAGCGCCAGGCCGGTCGAGGCCT
>JANONZ010000399.1:0-3352 GCA_031421095.1 Thermomicrobiales bacterium | reverse complement strand
GCCGAAGGGCCTCGGGGAGGCGGCCGGGCGCTTCCGAAGATCGTCGAGCACGTCCTCGGCGGCGAGGGGAGCTACGTCTACCAGATCCGCGGCAAGGCCACTGCGGGCCGCGGTGACGAGATGGCGTGCATCCGTGCCGCGGCGGTCGAGGCACTCCGCGCGCGAGCCCGCAACCAGCCGTTCGACATGGGCCGGCGGACGGCGCCTCTGTGGACGCCGCGCTCCTTCGTCCGACGCTCGGCATGGCACGCACTCGACCACGCCTGGGAGATCGAGGACCGGGTCGAGCGCTGAGCGTTGATCGCGCCGATCATCTCGGCGATTACCACCTTCTGGGTATGGGGCTCTTGCGCGGCATGTGGGCTCCCGACGAACGACTCCGTGCGGATGAGAACTACGAGTCGTTGTCGCATGTGTCAACAACTCGTCGTCTACCTGATGTCTGAGATGCCGAATTCTGCACCCACGCTCGGCCATGTCGTTCAAACCTTCAATTCCACTGAAGGTCTCGATGACACGGTTGTGCCGGTTCCTGGTCGTCCTCACCGGGCGTTGTCGTCGTCATCAGTCTCCAGCTATCGATCGCCTGACGGACCGCGAGAAGCGACCCCGAGTCCGGCTCGGCTATAGTTGCTGTCGTGCTCGTTGGTTGGCCGCGGTGCAACCAACCGCAGCGCAATGTCACGCTCACCAGAAACAGGAAACTGGCAAACATCGATCGCTCTGAGGCTGCAGTCGAACACGAAACCGGGCGGGAGTAGCTCAGTTGGTAGAGCGGCAGCCTTCCAAGCTGCATGTCGCGAGTTCGAGCCTCGTCTCCCGCTCCAAGTCTTTCTAGGCGATGGTCAGGATCCCCATGGGCCGCGGCAAGATCGGCGAGATGATGGCCGACGACTCCGACTTCACGGAGGAGGTCCGCGGCCTCAAGCCGCCGACGCTGTTCGCGTGTGCCGATGCGGACATGTTCCCACCGAGCCACGCAGTGGAGGTCTTCGAACTCCTCGATGGCGGGCAGCGGGACGGTGGCTGGCTAGGCGAGGGCCGGCCGGTCGGCGGCAGTGCCCTGGCGATCCTGCCCGGCCTGACCCACTACAACGTCGTTGCGTCGCCCATCCTGGCGGCCGCCGTCCTTCGCTTCCTCGACGCGCCGAGCGCTGCGCGGTGACCTGATGCTTCGTATCGGATCCATCGTCATCCGGGTCGATGACCTGGAGCGCCAGGCCCCTTCTGGTCGGCGGCGCTCGATCTCGAGCCGCGTGAGGACGACAGCGACGACTTCAGGCTCCTGCGGCCACGGTATGGCATCGGTCCGAATGTCTCCCTGGACCGCGTACGCTCGACCGTGCAGGTGCCGCCGCGAATCCACTCGACCTGCACGCCGACAACCAGGTGAGCGAGGTCGAGCGTCTGCTGGCCCTGGGCGCCACCGAGGTCCACTGGGCCAAACGGCCGACCGACGCCGACTATGTGATCCTGGCGGATCCCGAGGGCAACCGGTTCTGCGTGATCGACGCGGGCCAAAGGCGTCATGCTGCGATCGACGGCCAAACTTGACAAGGAGGCGACATGGAGTTCAGCGGCATCCTCATCGGGTCAGAGGACCCGGCGCGCCTGGTCGAGTACTACACGCGGGTCCTGGGTGAGCCGGGCTTCACTGAGGGCGGGTACACCGGCTGGCAGCTCGGCTCGGGCTACGTCACGATCGGGCCGCACGACGGGGTCAAGGGCCGGAGCGCGCACTCGGGTCGGATCATCTGGAATATCACGAGCCAGGACGTCAAGGCCGATTTCGAGCGCTTCAAGGCCGCCGGGGCGATCGTCATCGCCGAGCCGTATGGCTTCGAGGGCGCCGATGATTCGTCGATCGCGACGTTCGCCGACCCCGACGATAACTACTTCCAGCTCATGAGCCCGATGCAGCCGGCGTAACGGGCACGGCCAAACTCGCCTCGGCGCCTGAGCCGGTCAGAACCGCGGCTTCGTCGGATCGCCAGGCGTGAGTCGGCCGCCATCGAGGAGCGTGCGCTGCCAGAGCGGGCATCGGGCGACGAGTACGACTCGGCTCCGTCCCCGTTGGGTCAAGATGCGCCCATGACCCACGAGCAGCCGCTGGTCGGAAGCATGGATCCCCGGCATGCGCCAGTCCGCGTCGGCGACACGGTCCGCCGCCGCGCCGGATCGTCCCGAGCGGCCGTCCGCGACCTGCTGCTCCATCTCGCGTCGGTGGGCTTCGACGGTGCGCCCCGCCACCTCGGCACGGACGACCAGGGTCGCGAGGTCCTGACCTGGATCGAAGGGGACGTGCCGCTGCCGCCTTACCCGGCGTGGGCGATGACCGATCGCGCATTGGCGGACCTCGGCGGGCTGGTCCGGCGGCTTCACGAGGCGACCGCGACATTCCGCAGCACCAGCGCAGACTGGTCGACCCAATGGGCCGACCCCGGCGGCGGGTCCGTGATCTGCCACAACGACCTGTTCCCGGAGAACGTCGTGTTCCGCGATGGACGTGTCGTGGCGTTGATCGACTTCGCGATGGCTGCCCCCGGCCGGCCGCTGTGGGACATCGCGATCGCGGCCGAGATCTGGGGCCCGCTGGGCGACCGCGATCGACGCGACCAGCACCCGGTAAACCCCGACGGCATCGCGCGGCTCGGGGTGCTGGCCCGCGCCTACGGGCTGGAGTCGGAGCGCGCGGAGGAGTTGGTCGACGTCCTCATCGAGGAACGGGCCCGCTCCACGGCGAATATCCGGGCCGAGATCGCCGGTGGAAACGAGTCGTGGATCAGCAACTGGGCGGAGGCCGGCGGCGACGACCGAGCCGCGGCCGACGACGCCTGGATCGCTATTCACCGCGAAGCGCTGATCCGGTCCGCCCGAGGCTGATGGCTCGGACGAGCGCTCGGACCGGCGCCAGCTACGCTCGACCGTTTCGCGCTCAGCCTCGAGGGCGACGCGGCCCCGAGTTCTGCCCGACAGGTGATCGTGTCGGACATCCTGATCAACATCCTCGCAACGAGGCTGGATCGAACCACATGACCGTCACCGCGCCGCCCCCCATCCAGCTCGGGCCGCGGGCGCCCGCCTCAATCTGGACCGGCCGGCAGGGCCGGCTACCTTAGGGCGCCTCGCGGACCCAGAAACGGATGGTCGGCTATCGTCGCTGCGTGACCGAGCCGAACGACGTGACACCGCCACCGACCCCGCCGTCTGCCGGCTCCGATGTCGGTCGCCTTATCGGCGATCGCTATCTGCTCGGGGAACGGATCGGGGTCGGCGGGATGGCGACCGTCCATCGGGCGCTGGACACCCGGCTGGACCGAAGGGTCGCGGTCAAGCTCCTTCGTCGCGAGGT
>JANONZ010000398.1:0-3814 GCA_031421095.1 Thermomicrobiales bacterium | reverse complement strand
AGCCGCCGATGCGGAAGACCTTTCCGCCGCAAATGGGACACGTGCCCTGAGTGGCCGGCTTCCCGTTCTTCATCGTGATCTTCTGGGCGCTCTGGATCTCGACCTTCTTCTTGTCCTTGACGCAGTAGGCCTCAGTCATCGGTTCCTCCTCATCCTCGCGACGCGTCGCAGGAACCTCTGTCCCGCATCCGCTCATGGGTGCATGGTCACGCGGTGTGTTGCCAGAGTGACGGCCGCCAGCGCTCCGTCCCGGCTTCGCGCTTCTGTCGATCCATATCGGCCAGTACGAGCAGGCTCTCCAGCCCGGTCTCGACACAAGCCGCCTCGGCCGCGTCCTTGTGGTCACCGCTGACGAATTCGCCTGTCGTCCGATTGGCGTAAACCGCACAAACGACGCCGGCTCGGCAGCGGGCAAGGGTCGCGAGGACGAGGAGCGCCGACGCTTCCATCTCGAAGTTCATGACGCGCTGGCGCGCCATCTCCTCCGCGAGGTCAGGGTAGCGGATGGGCAACTGGGGGATCGGGCGCCCCTGCGCTCCGAAGAACCCCGGCGCCGTAGCCGTCACCCCGACGTGATACCGGTGCCCGAGCCGCTCCGCCGCCTCGATGAGTGCCGCGACCGCCTCGTAGTCGGCGACCGCGGGGAACCCATCGTGGACGAAGAAGCTCGTGGTCGATTCGAGGCGCACGGCGCCGGTGGTGATGGCCAGGTCGCCCAGCCCCATCTCCGGTTGGAGCGCCCCACACGACCCGACCCGGATGAAGGTCGGCCGCTGGGTGATCGCCAGGATCTCAGCCACGACGATCTCGACGTTGTCCGTGCCGATGCCGGTCGACACGACCGACACCCGCAGGCCTCGAAACTGTCCGGTGGCTGAAGCGAATTCCCGGTGTCGGTGCTCGATCTCGATGGACTCGAAGCGCGAGGCGATGCGGGAGGTCCGATCCGGGTCACCGGGGAGGAGGATGTATTCGGCCAGTTCGCCTGGACCGAGTCCGATGTGGTACTGCCGTTCTCCGGCGGGGACCGCGATCCGGTGGTCCACGGGTTGTTCGACGCGGTGTTCCGCGTTCGGCAAGACCATCCCTCACTCATGTGGCTGCTTCGCTGGCGCGAAACTCGGCCGAGGATAGTCCTGCATTCTTGTGAGCGTCAAGCCGAGTGCGTCGTGCTTGGGTCACGCTCAGCGCTGCGTGCCTCCGCTGGACGGCCGGCGGTGCCGGTCAAGACTGCCAGGTGGGTGCCCGTCAAGGCCGCCAGCCGGGTGCCGATCCGGGCTGCCAGCCGCCGGCGGGATCGCTGCCGTCGAAGGAGGGCCACGGCGACCGACGCCGCGGAGATGGCCAGCAACGAACCGAGCCCGGCCATACCGGCGCCGCCGGACCAGGGGCCGTCGCCGAGTCCGGCCACCCAGGCGGCAGCGGCCGTGGGCGAAGGCTCGTCAGAGGCCGCCGAGGATGCATCGGGCTTAGGGCTGTCGGCGACCGGATCGCCAGCCAGGCTGATCCCGCCCGGGTCGTCGACAACGACCTGGGCCCCGTCCGGGGTGATCTCGACCCGCCCGGTGGCGTTGAGTGCGTCCTCGGGCTCGATGAGGACGAGACGCTCCAGCGCGGCACCACGCAGGACGACGCGACCGATCGTTGTCCCGTCATCGAGGGTGAATCCATCATCGCGAAGGTCGACGACGAGACCTCCGACCCGCACCACGGTGCCAGCGAACCCAACGAGTTCGATGAGGTCGGCATCCACCACCGGACGCGTCTCCCCGGCGGCGCCCGAGGGCGGCCGGTTCGAGCCGGGTACGTCGCCTGCACCGATGCCCTTCGTCCCCGAACGACCTGGCGAGCCGCCGGCCGATGCGCTCGACCCAGGGGCCACCCGGATGTCGGCCGGGAACCGCGGTGCGACGGCGAAACGCCGATCCGTCGCATTCGGATACGGTCGGCGCACGATGCCGGTGATGGTGGCGGACCGACCCTCGATCAGAACGGTGCTGGCGATCCCGGCGCCGGGTTGACCGACGATCGCGACTTGCTCGCGGCCGACGAGCAGTACCGCCCGCCATCGTTCACCGAGCTTGTGCACGCTGACCACGAGACCACTGATCGTGACGAGGCGCCACTCCTCTCGCTCCCCAGGCTGGCCATGCAGGACCAGGGCGGTCGGCACGGCGCCACTTCCGGTCACGTCGAGCGCGTCTGCTCGAAGCCGAGATGCGCCGTACGCCAGCCCGATCCGGCCAGTGGCACGGATCCGCGACCCGACCGGGGGCGCGGTCGCTCCGGTCGGCACAACGACCTCGATGGCACCCGACGCGTCCTGGATGACGATCCGTCGCCCGGTCGTATCGAGCAGTGTTGACGGCGTCGTGACGATGCCCTCGATCGTGACGGGGCGGTCCGTGGTGCGGAGGCCACGGGCGATGGCGATCGGCGCGGGGGTTGTCCCGCCGGCACTCGGTGAGGGCGAGCCCAGAGTGGGCGTGGGCGACGACCCGCCGAGCGTCGCCGGCTGGACGAGCGCGATGTCGGCGGGGTCTCGGAGCCAGACGCGGTACCCGTCGGGGGCACCCGCACGGGTCGCCCGTTGCCCTTCCACACCGACGATCCGATAGGTCGCCCCGACCTGGAGGGAGGCGGCCGCGAACTGGCTCGAGACATCCGCCATGACCTTGATCGTGGCGCCGCCGTCGCGCTCGATGAGCAGGGTCAGATCGCCGCCAGAGGTCTTCTTCGGCGTGGCGGCGAGCCGACCGATCGCGGTCACGACGCGTGCCTCCAGGGATTCGCCGAGGCCGACTGACGGAACGGCGATCGCGTCCGGCAGTGGGCCGGTCCCGATGATCCGGATTTCGCCTCCGACAGCGCGGAGCTCCAGTTGGCCGTGCGGCGCCGCGAGCCGGCCAGTGACCTCGAGCAGGCTGCCACGATCGAACGTTCCGGCGTCGGATGGGACGCGGACCACGAGGCCAGCATCCGCATCACCGATGGCGATCAGCGCGGGGACGCCCAGACGACCGGCTTCGGCCGTGACGACGCCAACCACGGTCACGCGCGTTCCGAGCGGAAGCGCCCTGACCGCCGCGAGGCTGCCCGCTGGCGACGGGGTCGGGGTGGCGGTCGGGGTCGGCGATGGAGTAGGGGTCGGGGTGACGACCTCCAACTCGCCGAGCAAGGTCGCGTGGACCCGATAGCCGGCCGCGCCGGTCCCGGAGCTGTCCCGCTGGCCGAGCGGACCGGTGATACGCACCACCATCCCGGAGGCCAGCGTCCGGCCCATCAGCGCGTCGACACCGATCACGGCCCTGACCTCGCCGGAGCCATCATCGATCGTGACACCGATGCCATCGGCGAGGTCGCTCGGCGATCCGACGATCGTGCCTTCGAGGGAAACGCGCGTTCCTTCGACGAGCTCGCCGGCAGCCCCGGTCACGAGGACGACGGCGCTCGGCAATCCCGCCGGAGGTCCCGCAACGACCGCACTCTCGGCGACTCGAAGCGTTCGCTGCGAATACCGGCTGGAGAGCGATCCCTGGACGGTCACGGTGGTACCAGCCGGCCAGAAACCGGTCACGGGCGCGTCGAGGTAGAGGGCGATACCACCCGAGGCATCCTGGATGAACGCTCCGCGGCCGGACTCCAGGGCCCCGAGCGCCATGGTGAGGGTTCCCTCGATCGTCACCGTCGTGTCGTCCAGCATCGCTCTCGCATCAGCGATGGCGACAAGGGTCGGGGTGGGCGTCGGCGTCGGGGTGGGCGTCGGCGTCGGGGTCGGGGTCGGGGTGGGCGTCGGCGTCGGGGTGGGCGTCGG
>JANONZ010000397.1:0-2790 GCA_031421095.1 Thermomicrobiales bacterium | reverse complement strand
GCGCTGTTGCCTTCCTTCGCGGACGGGTCCCGTGGCACCGCGGAACGCTACGACGCCCTTGCGGTCCGGATGGCTGAGATCGGGCACCCCCTGGATGCGAGTGCGGGCCCGGTCATCGCGAACTTCCCGATCTGGATGGCGGAGACTCGGCGCATCTCGGCACTGGCGCTGCCGGACGAGCCGCCGCTGGACGTCCTGGACCTTGCGCATACCTTCAAGGCCAGGCTGGTCGTGCTGCTTGACGCGGAGAACACCCATTGGCCAGTGGACGTGGATGCCGGTGTGGACGGCGCCGCGTGCTTCCGCGAGCTTGACCTGACGGAGGCAGGTGACCCTGCGCTGGACACCGTGCTCGGGGGCGCCAGAGTGTTCGAGGTCGTCTGCCCATGAGAGGCGGCCCGTATACTCCGGACTTCATGGAGTCAGGACGCGCCGGGACCGATGGTCGGGACAACCGCTTTGACGACCTCCACGCGGAGGCCAAGGCGGCGGTCGGGTACAGCGCGAACACGCTCCGCGGCGTTCGGGAGCGCTATCGCGAGGCCTACGCAGAAGCCCTGGGCCAGTGGCAGGCGATCCGCGATGAGCTCGATGTCGTGGATCGCACGCCGGCGGCCACCTCCCCGCAGATCGGGGCCAACGGCGTCCCGGGTGACCTGGCGGCGGATGCGGCAGAGGCCGGTGCAGACGATGCCCGGCGGCGGGTCCTGCGCAGCGACGTCGACGTGCTGACCGTCGACCTCGGCGAGCACCAGGCGGAACTGGCCAAGCTGGAGCTGGCTGGGCGGACGCTGGAGCAGACTTGGCTCTTTTTGGAACGCGGCGATGCGAGTCTGCTGACGGAGGTGGGGGACCCTGTGACCGTGGGCGACGCCAAGATGCGCATCGTGGAAGCCCAGGAGGCGGAGCGCTCGCGCCTCGCCCAGGAGATCCACGACGGCCCGGCACAGGCGCTCAGCAACGCGATCTTCCAGGTCGAATACATCGAACGGGTCATCGAGGCCGACCCACGCCTGGCGCAGATCGAGTTGCGCTTCCTGCGCGAGTTGCTGCGCCGGGAACTGGGCGACGTCCGTGCCTTCATCAGCCAGCTTCGGCCGCCGATGCTGGACCAGCTGGGCTTGGACGGGGCGATCGAGGACACCGTCGCCAACATGCGGTCGCTCACCGGCCTGACCATCACGACCGACCTGACCGGCCCGACCAACGGCCTGACCGACGGCCAGCGGACGGTCGCCCTGCGCGTCGCCCAGGAAGCCCTGCAGAATGTCCGCAAGCACGCGGCGGCCGGCAGTGTCACAGTGGCCACACGGCTCGACGAAGATACGTGGGTGCTGGAGGTCCAGGACGACGGTCGCGGGTTCGATGTCGGTGCAGTCGCAGCTCGGGGTCAGCGCAACTTCGGGCTGCAATTCATGCGCGAACGAGCCGGTTTGATCGGCGCACGATTCGACGTACGATCGCGACCGGGCGGCGGCACCGTCGTCTGCCTGGCGATCCCTGCCGAAGCCGTCACGGGAGAGGAGAGCTCATGAGTGCCAGTGAACACAGCGGGCCAGATCGCCGACGCGGCGGCCCGGACCGCCGGGCGCTCGACGAGGTCACGCGGATCCTTGTCGTCGATGACCACGCGCTGTTCCGGCTCGGGATCGCGAACATCCTGGGTCGCGAGCCGGACTTCGAGATCGTCGCCGAGGCGGACGACTCGCGGAGCGCCATCGACCGCGCCCTGGAGACGTCGCCGGACATCATCCTGATGGACCTGTCGCTGCCCGCCCCGGGCGGCATCGAGACGACCCAACGGATCAAGCGCGAACTGCCGGCCACCGCGATCATCGTCCTGGCTGTCAGCGAGGACGAGGACGACCTGTTCGATGCGATCAAGGCCGGGGCCGCGGCGTACATCCTCAAGGACGTCGGTCCGGACGACCTGGTCACCATCATCCGGCGCGTCGTCAACGGCGAGTACCTCATCAACGACAAGGTCTTCGCCAAGCCGGCCGTGGCATCGCGCGTCCTCAAGGAATTCCGGGAGCTGGCCGTCTACGGCCAGGATGCCGCGCCGATCTTTGCGCCACTCTCCCCGCGCGAGGTTGAGATCCTGGACAACATCGCGCAGGGGATGACCAACAAGCAGGTCGCCTATGCGCTGTCGATCAGCGAGCAGACGGTCAAGAACCACATGAGCTCCATCCTGCGCAAGCTGTCGGTCAACGACCGGACCCAGGCCGTCGTGTACGCGATGCGCCAGGGCTGGATCCGGATGCCGGAAGACTGATCGCCGGGACGAATGACCAGCGTAGCGCCACCCCAGCCGCCGCCGACCAGCCTGCCCGAACTATCCGGGCGGATGGCCGATGAGTCGGGCCAGCTCGACAAGGAACTCGCCGAGGTGGATCTGCTGATCGCCCAGGCCAGGACGGAGGCTGCCCGGCACGAGACGCGGCGTGCCACGGCGGCCGACAAGCTCAAGGCCGCGGTAGCCGTTTCGACCGCTGCCGGCTCCGCCGATCCACCGACGAACGACCTCAACACGCAGCTCGTGCTGTTGACCAAACGGGCCGCATTGATGGAGTCGCAGGTCGACGTGCTGGAGGGCAAGCGGCGAGCACTGGGCCGCTATCGCGAAGCCGTTGGGCAGTACGCGGGGGCCCTCGAAGGGTTCGGCGACCTCCCGATGCGTGCCGGTCCGGCCACCGGCAAGACCCGCGGGACGACCAGCGGGACCGCGGCGGCGGCCGCGGCGGCCGATCCGGGTGGCGTCCCGCCGGCGATCTCGCGCCTGCTGCT
>JANONZ010000396.1:0-2389 GCA_031421095.1 Thermomicrobiales bacterium | reverse complement strand
GATCGGCCTCCGGCATGACGCCGGCATTGTTGTAGAGGCAATCCAGGCGGCCGTACGTCGCAACGGCGTGATCGACCATCGCCCTGGCGTCGGACTCCTTCGACACGTCGGTCCGGACGAACGTCGCCTCGCCACCGGTGGACCGGACGAGCTCCACGGTCTCATGGCCGGCCGCCTCGCTGTACTCGGCGATGACCACCTTGGCGCCTTCCGCCGCGAACATCTGTGCGGCCACTCGGCCCATACCGCTGCCGCCGCCGGTGATGATCGAGACCTTGCCCTCGAGTCGCATGGAACTCCTCTCAGCTGACGTCGG
The DNA here is from genome assembly GCA_031421095.1 of Thermomicrobiales bacterium. Taxonomy (GTDB): domain Bacteria; phylum Chloroflexota; class Limnocylindria; order Limnocylindrales; family CSP1-4; genus SPCO01. The sequence goes on along the minus strand of JANONZ010000396.1, from coordinate 2,073 downwards.
CATCAGAGTACCGCCCGGCCGCTACCATCGGCCGATGAGAACGCATCCGTGCGAACCGACCGTGCCGGCGGCCCTGCTGATCACCGGTTCGGCCGAGGTGTTCGGCCAGCATACGAGCACGTACCGGCGCGAGCTGCTCGTTCATTGCTATCGGATGCTCGGATCGATCGACGATGCCGAAGACGCCGTCCAGGACGCATTTGTCCGAGCCTGGCATGGGCGGGACACGTTCCAGAGGGCGATCTCGTTCCGGGCCTGGCTCTATCGGATCGCGACCAACGCCTGCATCGACGCGATCCGACGGCGAAAGCGAAGCGGGGGCGGCGAGCGGAGTTTCGAAGTCGGGCCCTCCCCTGACGACGCGCTCGAGGAGACTTCCGCAGGGCCCGAGGCGCGCTACGACGCCCACGAGTCGATCTCGCTCGCTTTCCTGACTGCCCTCCAGCTGTTGCCACCGCGCCAGCGGGCGGTGCTCATCCTGCGCGACGTCCTCAGCTGGCGAGCCGCGGAGGTCGCGGAGCTGCTCGAGCTGACCGTGCCCGCGGTCAACAGTGCGCTCCATCGCGCCCGTACGACGGTCTCGCGTGAGTACATGCCGATCAGCGCGGCGACCCACGATCCGAAGATCGCCGAGCCGAGCCGGCTGCGCTCACTCCTGGAGCGCTACGTGCAGGCCTGGGAGGCGACGGATGTCGCCGGCCTCGTCGCGCTGTTACGCGATGACGCCGTCGTATCGATGCCGCCGGGCGTGACCTTGACGGGGTCCGAGGAGATCGGCGCATTCCTGGCGCGGTCCGTGTTCGTTGACGGGACGCGGATGCGACTGATGCCGGTCCACGCCAACGGGTCCACGGGGTTCGTTGTCTTTTCGGGCTCTCGTGCCGACACAAGGCTCCGCGCCTACGCCCTCCTCATCCTTGAAGCGGACGGCTCGCGCATCGCCCGGATCAGCGTATTCGTGGATCGGCGCCTCATCGCCCGATTCGGGCTACCCGAGGAACTGGACGGCTGACGCCTCAGGCTGCCGCGCCTGAGCGCCGCAGTTCGTACCAGGTCCAGACGGCGAAGGCGACATCGAGCGGGGTGAACAGGATCAGGTTCCAGGGCGCGAACCCGGCCACGACAAAGCCCGCGAAGAAGAACGGCACGGCGACTCGGATCGGGACGCTCGCCGCGAACAACGGGCGGAACTCGTGCCGTGCGGCGACGAAGTAGAAGAGCGAGAGGAACACGACCGTCATGCCGGCGACCCGGATCCAGACTTCGGTCGCTTGCGGCAAGCCGAACAGCGGCAAGGGGATGTTGGGCGCCACGAGGAGCGTGGCCCCAAGACCGAACACATAGATCGCATAGACAAAGATGCTGCGCGCGACTCGGCTCATCGTTGCTCCTGGGGTATGGGGGTTGAACACCCATACAACGGTGCACGGTCCCGAAACTGTTCGGTCAGCGCCGGGACGGCCGCCACAGCCGCGCTGTCAGCCTCGCTCGAGATACCGTTCCCGTTCCCAGGGGTGGACCACCGAATCGTAGACCTCCTGCTCCACACGGGCCGCGTTCAGGTAGTGATCTACGACGTCCTGGCCGAAGATCTCGACCGCGGCCTCGGAACGTTCCAGCTCGCCGATCGCCTCGTACAGTGCTCGCGGCATGCGCGGGACGCCGGTCGCCAGGTAGCCGTTGCCCTTGAACTCCGGCTCGAGCGGCAGCTCGTGTTCGATGCCGTACAGCCCGGCCCCGATCATCGCGGCGTAGGTCAGGTAGGCGTTCATGTCGCCACCCGGAAAGCGATCCTCCACGTGCAGGCCCGGCCCGCGCCCGACGAGCCGGAAGCCGGTCGTCCGGTTGTCGCGACCCCACACGACGTTGACCGGCGCCCACGATAGCGACGCATACCGCTTGTACGAGTTGATGAACGGCGCGATGAAGACAGCCAGCTCACGCGACAGCCGCATCATGCCGGCCATGAACTGCTGGCCGACGATCGATAGGCCGTACGGGCCGGCCGCCTCACCCTCCGCCGCGTGCATGAGCGGGACGTCCTTGACGATATCCCACAGGCTCATGTGGAGA
>JANONZ010000395.1:0-6238 GCA_031421095.1 Thermomicrobiales bacterium | reverse complement strand
TCGAACGATCCGGCGAGGGCGCGCCTCGACCGGATCGGAGCGAGCTGGCGACGAACCGCCTCGACCGCTCGTTCGAAGACTGGGTCAGACCACGCCGTGTCGCTCTCGACCGATCCACAGAAGCGGCGCAGGATCCGGAGTGCGTCCGGCGCCAACGCCCGGGAGAGCGTCGGCGCCGGGGCGCGGAACGGAGGGCGGTCCGACGGGAGGAGTACCGCGGACCGCATCGAAGGGTCGACCGTCGGTTCGAGTTCGGACAAGGACCCTCGCAACGAGCGGGTGTCCAACGGTCGAGCGACGATCGACATGCCCCAAGCTTGGTGGGGCGACATCAACGAGGGCTTGCCAGACCGTCAACGTTCGACCCAACGCACCCGAACCACAAGGCGAACTGATCCGCTCGGACGGCGGCCGGGCGGCGGCCGGGAGCCGGCGGCTCAGGTCGGGCGGCGGACGGGAGCCGGGCGGCGGAAGACGGGTCAGGTCGGGCGGCGGAAGACGTACCCGACGCCGCGGACCGTGTGGATGAAGGCCGGCTCGCCGACGTCGGCCTCGATCGCAGTGCGCAGCCAGTGCACGTGGACATCGACCGTCCGCGTCTCCCCCGCATAGTCGTAGCCCCACACCCGTTCCAGCAGCTGGTCGCGCGTGAAGACCTGGCCTGGGTGGCGGATGAGGAAGGCGAGCAGTTCGAACGCCTTGGGTTTGATCGGGACGAGCTGCCCGTCGTGCAGCAGCCGGTGGCCGGCAAGGTCCGCCTGGATGCGACCGAGATCGATGACCGCCGGCGGCTCCTCGACCGCCACCCCCTGTTCGGCGCGCCGGAAGAGGGCTCGGATCCGCGCCGACAGCTCACGCAGGCTGAACGGCTTCGTGATGTAGTCGTCGGCGCCGAGCTCCAGGCCGACGACCTTGTCCAGCTCCGAGTCCTTGGCCGTGAGCATGATGATCGGCACGCCCGACTCCGCGCGGATGATCCGGCAGACGTCGATGCCGGACAGCTCGGGGAGCATCAGGTCAAGCAGGATGAGGTCCGGCCGCTCGGCCCGGAAGCGAAGCAGCGCCTCGCGACCATCGGCTGCGCCGACCACCCGGAATCCCTCGACCTCGAGCGCTTCGATCAGCGTCTCGCGCAGGGTGGGCTCGTCTTCAACCACGAGGATCGTGCGTGCCATATGCGGCTCAGGATAGCGACCCGTGTTAACGGTGCGTTGGCGCCGGTCAGCGACGGGAGCGTCAGATCTCCCGGCTGTTCACGATGGCCGCTCGATCCCGTCGGATCATGGCGCGGTACGGCATGAAGCCGAGACGCTCGTAGAACGGCACGATGTCTTCGTCACAGACCAGGTCGACCATGTAGCGCGGTTCGAGCGCTGCGAGGATGCGCCGCACCAGCTCGGAACCGATCCCCTGGCCCTGCCAGGTCGGCAGAACCTCGAGCAACGGGATGGACGCGGCGAGCACGCCATCGCCGATGGCGTTGACGAAGCCGACGACGCTCGGCCCGGCACCGGCCTCGAAGGTGTCGTCGATGGCGAGGACGACCGCCTCGCTGCCTCGCAATATCGCGAGGTGCCGCTCCGGTGGCGGCGGGTCCGGCCACCCTACCCAGAAGCCGCCGTGCAGGTCGTCTGGGACGATCTCGTCGAGCGACATCGTGTAGCGGATCATGCGCCCGCAAGAACCTCGAGCGCTCGATCGAGGCGGGCCAGCACACGGTCGCGCCCGAGCGCCACGAGCGTGTCGAAGAGGGGCGGCGTGGCCGTCCGCCCGGTCACCGCCACCCGGATCGCCATGAACAGGTCGCCGGCCTTCCAGCCTCGGGCTTCGGCCAGGGCGCGCAGCGGCGGCTCGAGTTCGTCCGCCTCGAAGGAGACCTCGCCGACGGCGACGATCGCCTCCCGGGCGGCCGCGAGCCCATCGCGGGTCGTGGTGGTGTCCCAACGTTTCGGGACGAGCGTCACCGGGTCGAGAGCCACGTCCTTGACCCACAGGAACCCGACGAGGTCGCCGATGGCGCCGAGCGTCGGCAGGCGTTCCCCGATGATCGGGAGGAGGCCGCGCAGCTCATCGTCCGACGGCATCCAGTCGATCCGGCCGGCCGCCAGCTCCGCCTCCACGAACGGCCGCAGCCGGTCCACCAGGTCGTCCGGATCCAGCCGCCGAATCCATTGGCCGTTCAGCCATTCGAGCCGCTCGCGATCGAAGACGGCGCCGCCCTTGTGGACGGTCTCCAGCTTGAACCGCTCCACGATCTCGTCGATCGACAGGACCTCCTCCTCCGTTCCGGTCGCCCAACCGAGGAGTGCCAGGTAGTTGACGAGCGCCTCGCGGATGAAGCCCTGCGCGATGTAGTCCGAGATCGCAGTCTGGCTCTTGCGCTTGCTCATCTTGGTCCGGTCCGGGTTCAGGATGAGGGGCAGATGCGCGAACTGCGGGACCGGATAGCCAAGCGCCTGGAACAGCAGGATGTGCTTGGGCGTGTTCGAAAGGTGATCCTCGCCGCGGATGACGTGCGTCATCTGCATCGTCGCATCGTCGACGACGACCGTGAAATGGTAGAGCGGAGTGCCGTCCGCCCGGACGATGGCGAAGTCACCACCAAGGTTCGAGACGTCGAATTCGACGTGTCCACGAACGATGTCGTCAAAGCCGACGACGCCGGTCCCGACCCGGAAGCGCAGGGCGCCGCGCCGGCCTTCCGACTCACGGGCGGCTCGCTCCTCGACGGTCAGCGTCGCGCAGCGGCCGACGTAGCGGGGCGGAAGCTTGGCCGCCTCCTTGGCCTTGCGGTCGGCATCGAGTTCTTCCGGCGTGCAGAAGCAGGGATAGGCCATGTCGGCGGCCAGCAGTCGGGCGGCGGCCTCTGCGTAGCTCGGCAGACGCTCCATCTGACGGTACGGCGCGTGTGGTCCGCGGGCGCCCTCGCCGGCGACCTCCGGCCCTTCGTCCCAGCGCAGACCCAGCCAGTGCAGGCCATCGAGGATGTCCTTCTCGTAGGCGATCGAGCTGCGCGCCTGGTCCGTGTCCTCCAGCCGCAGGATGAACGTGCCACCCGTGTGGCGGGCGTACAGGTAGTTGAAGAGCGCTGTCCGAGCCGTGCCGATATGGAGCGGCCCGGTGGGGCTCGGGGCGATACGAACGCGCGGTGCGGTCACCGCAGTCAGACCTTCGGGACGGAGTGGAAGAGGGCCGGATCGGCGGTGCCGGGTATGACCCGGACGAGCGCCGCCGGGCGAAGGCCCAGGGTCGCACGCCCGCGCGGACCGTCGAGCGTCAGCGAGTCGAGCGATTCGCTGCGAGCCAGGATGGTGATCGGTGCGCCCGGGATGAGCGCTCGAGCCTCCAGGTACGACAGCAGGCCGGCGTCCTCCTCGGCCTCCTCCGTGATCCGGTAGATCGTGGCCGGCTGCCCGGCCTCCATCTCGCTCAGGCGGACCCCGGCCGGCCGTCGGCGGGCGGTCTCCGCATCGATGGGGTTGCCGTGCGGGCAGATCTCGGGGTGACCGAGCATCTCGTCGAGACGGGCTTCAACCCGCGGCGAGATCGCGCCCTGCAGGCGCATGGCCTCGTCGTCCGACTCAGCCCAGCCGAGGCCGATGACCGAGGTGAGCAGCCACTCGAGCAGCGCATGGCGGCGGAAGATGCCATCGGCGGCGGCGCGACCTGCGGGCGTCAGGTGGAGATCCCGGGCTTCGGCGTGCGCGACGAGCCCGTCCGCGACCAGGCGGCGGAACATCTCGCTGGCCGCCTGCGTGGTCACCCCCAGGCGCCGTCCGATCTGGGACGCCGTGACGCGCCCGATGTCATCCGGCCCGACAAGCACGCGGAGCGCCAGGAGATATTCCTGGGCGGCGGCGGACAGGTCGCGCTGGTCACGTCGGCGGGGCATGACCTCAGGATACGGGACCGGCCCGCGATACGAGCGCACGAACTCGGCGGACGATCGCGAACACCAGGCCCGCCACCCAGGCGATGACCACCAGGACTCCGAGCGTGGCTTGACGAGAGTCGCCGTCTGCCGCGCTGCCGGTCGCCGTGATGACGAGCGACGCCATGAGCGCCACGATCAGGGCCGTCAGGGCAGCCATCGACGCGACCGATGCGAGGACCGGGACCACCAGGAGTACGAGCAGGGTCGCGACCTGGAGTGCCAGCAGGAAGGGTTGGGAGGTGCCATCGCACGTCGCAGCAAAGCGACTGCAGCCGGTCAGCTCGCCGACGAGCCAGCCAAGCCCGAGCGCGATCGGCAGCCAGCCGATGACCGCGCGCACGATCCGCGCCCGCGTGCCTCCCGTCCGTTCGTCGATGAGGGCGCGACCGAGCTCAGTCGCGGCGGCACCCAGATCAGGGACGGGCTGAGCCTCACCGAACGTCGGCGGTCGGGGCGTGGCACGCCGCGGGGTGGCGGACCGCGCGGTCGGATCCGGCTGGGGCGGGACGCCGGCCGAACCAGCGGTCGAGTCCCACCACGAGGTCGTCGTGTGGGTGGGGCTCTGGGCTTCGATCGGGACGCCGGGCAGGGTGGCGGGATCCCCGGCGGTGCCGGTCGGGGCGGCGGCGGCACGATCGTGGGCGGCGCCGATCGGCGTGTCGGCGGCCGCGCTGGCAGCCGTGGCCGCGCTGGACGCCGCCACCGCCTCCGCTCGTGCTTGAGCGCTCCGTCTCGCGCGGGCCTGGTACTCGGGTCCGTGCTTCCGAGGGTCGGCGTATTCCTTGGGGTTCAGCGTCCAGTACGTGCCGCTGCTCGTGCCGTACCAACTCGCGTCGTCCCAATCCGGCTCGAATCGTCCTGGATCCACGCCGTCGTACGAGGTGGAGCCAAGGGTCGCCTTGTTGGGCGGATCCGCCGTCCCTCGGGTGCCGCCTGTCCCGCGGGTCCCGCTGGTCCCGCGGGTCCCGCGGCGCGCGTCGCCCGTCGACCCGCGGGCTGGTCCACCGCCAGTAGGCCCAGCCGGTCCCGCGCCCCCACTGGCCGCCGGACCCGTGCCCGGACTCGGACGCGGACCGCGCGGTCGAGCGCCGTATGCCCGTCGCGTGGCGTCGCTTCGATCGTCATCGGCTTCCCATGGCTTGCGGGCAGCCGCCGAACCACGCCCGCGTGGCGCGATGGGTCCGTCGATCAGCTGCTCGTAGGCGGCCTGGATCGCGAGAAAGCGGGTCAGCGCCTTTTCACCAGCGGCATCCGGGTGATGGACCTTGGCCAGGGCTCGGTAAGCACGCTTGACCTCCTCGCGTGAGGCGCCGCGGGCCAGGCCCAACGTGCGGTACGGATCGGCGTCGAGGGCCATCGTGTTTCGGTTCGCTCCCAGCGTGTCGGTCTGGCGGTACGCCGACGCTAGCCGATGCGCTCGCCCACCGGGGCGAGCTCGAACGCAGCGATCGACTCCGCCCCGACGCGCCCGTGTGGGTCGAGGATCGTCGGCCGGTGATAGCGGGCAAGCGCCCGCAGGGCCGCACCATCCAGGACGCCCGCCTGGCGGAGCGCCTCGACCGATGCCGCCCACGTCCCTCGGTCGTACCCATCCCCATCTTCGATCTTGACGGCCATCCCGGATGGGCTCGTCTCATTCGTGCCGGTCCGTGGTCCGGGCAGGATGGCGACGCCCCGAAGCGCTTCCATGCCAGCCTTGCTGACGAGTCGACCGGGCGCCGCCTTCATGAGCGACGTGTCGAGCCGGTCGTGACGCCCGCCGATGATCTCCGGGTTGGCCAGCATCGCGTCGCGCACGATCGTCAGCGCGGGCGCCAGCTCGGAACGCGGGTCCGCCGAAGGCACCGCCGACGGATCGGCCAGCATTGCGTAGGCTCGGGCAACGTCGCGCAACCGGAAGGCGAACGTCTCCACGCCGCAGCCGTCGATCGCGGTTCGGAGCTTGCCCGGATGCGTGCCGTAGGCTCGGGCGACGACGTTCCGATAGGCGACCTGCGAGGGATGCTGAGGCTCCCAGTAGTCGGCGGCGTCCCAGCCGTTGAGCCGGCACAGCAGCAGCGAGACCGTGTGCTGACCTGAGCACATGTGGCGGACGGGGCTCGCCTTCTCACCGTCGCGCGCCAGTCGGGCGGCAGTCAGCGCATCCAATGGCGCACCCTCGGCCCCGCAGCCCAGCAGGGACTGGCTGACGCCGGATCGTCGATAGATGGCCTGGAGGGTTCGGACGTGAAGGTCCTCGCCTGAATGCGAGCTCGCCATGATGGCGATCTCGGCCGGCGCCAGGTCGAACTCCTTGACGCCACC
>JANONZ010000394.1:0-1630 GCA_031421095.1 Thermomicrobiales bacterium | reverse complement strand
GAGATCCACGCTCGGTCGGAGAAGCAGTACAGGTGATCATGGCCTATCTGGTGCCGCCACCGGCCATACGAGTCCGTGCGCGGATCGCTTGCCGCCGAGGGCCTGGCGGGGCCGGCGGTGGGCGGCCCGGACGAGGGCGGTGCCCGTACGGACAGCGTCGTCCGGCAGCCTATGCATCCACGGACTCGTATGGCCGGTGTGCCGTGGGTTCTCGGGTGGAGGACGATCCAGCACCTGAGATCCACGCTCGATCGGAGAAGTCGAGGCCGCGATCAGGGCCGATATGGTGCCCCATCGGCCATACGAGTCCGTGCGCGCATCGCTTGCCGCCGAGGGCATGGCGCGCGGGGCGGCGCGGCCGCGAGCATGGCGGCGGGGCGGCGGCGCTGGCACGGACAGGGTCGTCCGGCAGCCTATGCATCCACGGACTCGTATGGCCGGTGTCCCGTGGGTTCTCGGCGGGAGGACCATGCAGGACCTGGGATCCACGCTCGATCGGAGAAGCAGAGCCTTTGATCAGGGCCGATCTGGTGCCCCATCGGCCATACGAGTCCGTGCGCGCATATCTCGCCACGGAGAGAGCCCGGCCTGAGAGGGCCCGGCCACCCCGGCCGGCCACACGGCGCTGCGTGGCGGGTTCAGCCGCGGACGCGGAAGGGCGCCCCGTGGCCCGGGATCACGATGTCGACGGTCGCAAGGACGCGCTCACGCCCGCGCTCGATCGCGGCCTGGTCAGAGGCGAGCGGGTCGATATCGGGCGTCCGATCCTCTTTCCACCACAGGTGGGTCATGGCGTAGATGCCGTCGTCGGCGGTCACGACCAATGTCGCGTCCTCTTCGGTATGCCCGGGCGTCAGCCACAGCGCGCTGTTGGGCCCCAGGTGGTAGCCGTCACCCTCGTGATCCAGCCACAGGTCATCCTTGTAGCGGGCCCAGAAATCGACGACTTCCGCGTTCGGGAAGAGCGCGATATTGACCGTGTGGTCCGGATGATGGTGGCTGAGGAACACATGCGTCACGGCCTCGGGCGCGACGCCCAGTGCGACCAGCGGATCGATGATCAGGGAGCGTCGAGCGACCATGCCGGGGTCGGTGACGATGAGGGCGTCGCCGTCGCAGACGAGGACGACGCTGCTGCCGACTCGGTCGTTGGCATAACCGGCGTGGAGCAGCTGGACGGTGGTCATGCGCGAAATGCTACTCGCAGCCGACAGCCCCGACGCCGGCGTCGCGACGGGCGGGATGGGAACGACAACAGGTCGTGTGGCGTGCCATCCTCCGAACGGGCCATCCTCCCGCCGTCCCCTTCCGCACTCGTCATGGAGCCACCGATGATCACCGACCGTCACTCGGACCTCGTTCTGACCGGTGGCCGGATCGCCACGATGGATCCCGCCAGGAGTTGGGCGACCGCGCTGGCAGTCAGTGCCGGGCGGCTCGTGGCGGTCGGGAGCGATGCGGCGGCGCGGGCGCATGTCGGGCCGTCGACCCGGGTCATCGACCTGCGAGGTCGGACGGTGACGCCCGGATTCGGCGATGCCCACATCCATCCGGTCCACGGCGGGCTGGCTCGACTTCGATGTGAGCTGCACGAGCGGCGCGGGCTGGATACCTACCTCGAGATCATCGC
>JANONZ010000393.1:0-1758 GCA_031421095.1 Thermomicrobiales bacterium | reverse complement strand
GTCAAGGAGATGGTCGCCGCGATCGGTCCCGCGACGGCGGGCGCGTTCTTCCACGGACAGGCGGAGGCGGATGGGCTGTCGATCGACGGTTTCGTCGCGACCGCCCATGGCCATGGGCTGCCCATCCTCGTGGATGCCTCCATGAACCTGCCGCCGCGCGCAGACCTGCGCCGGTTCATCAGCGACGGCGCCGACCTCGTTGCCTTCAGTGGCGGCAAGACCATCCGGGGGCCCCAGGTGTCGGGGTTCCTGGCCGGTCGTGCCGACCTCCTTCTTTCGGTGGGCCTCCAGCAGCAGGACATGGACGTCCTGCCAACCACGTGGGCCCGGCGCTCGCTCGTGGAGACCGGAGTCCTGCCCCGCCCGCCGAAACACGGGATCGGACGCTCGATGAAGACGGGCAAGGAGGAGATCGTGGGTCTCTTGGTCGCCCTCGACCGCTACGCTGAGCTGGACGAAACGGCCCAGTTCGCCGGATGGGTGGCCATCGCCGAGCACCTGGTGGCCGGGCTCGCCGGGATCCCCGGCCTGGCCGCCCGCACGGAGCCGGCCCAGACTGACGGTCGTCCCGTCCCGATGACCATCGTCGACGTGGATCCGGCGGCCTACGAACAGACCGCCGTGGAACTGGTCCGTCGCTTCGCCGGTCGCGACCCGATCATCATGCTGGGCGACCACGACGCGGATGCCGGCATCCTGCGCCTGGACCCGGAGAACCTGGACATGGCCGGCGCCGATGAGATCATCGCGGCGTTCCGGGACGGCGGAGCCTGAGAGTCCAAGGGGGCGGCCGGATCAGACCAGCGCTCGAGCGTCGCGCAGGACCAGCCGGCCGGCCTGCACGACGTCGCGAACGCGACGAAGGGCGCCGAGGTCCGCGATCGGGTCGCCCTCGACGGCAACGAGGTCGCCGACCAGGCCCGGGCGGATGGTGCCCACGCTTTCGCTCAGTCCGAGGGCGGCCGCCGCGTCGACCGTGATCGTCGCGATCGCCCGCCACGGATCGAACCCCAGGAGTCGTGCGTAGACCTGGGCGCTGCAGGCGACCGAATCGAACGTCACGATCGGCATACCCATCCCCATCCCGCCGATGAACCGCACACCACGTTCCGCCATGTCGCGCATGAACTCGAGGCGCGGTCCGAGGTCACTCGGCACGTCCGGCAACGCCCAATGCTCGAACTCCGGCTTGGCGGGCAGGCCCGCGTCGTGGTACTCCCGGTGCAACTCCACCTCGCCGATCGTCGGGTCCACCCAGATGCCGCGCTGCGCGATCAGATCCGCGACCGTGGGATCGTAGGCGTACGCCTGGTCGCGGATGGGATATTCGGTTGCCCACACGCCGCCGTGGATGATCGTGTCGACGCCGGCCTCCGCGCAGATGCGGTTGCTCACCGCGGTCAACGAGTGAGCCAGGACCGGAAGCCCCAGCCGGTGCGCTTCGGCGACAGCCGCGCCCATCGTCTCGAGACCGAACTGCTGGGACCGCGGGTTCGAGGTCGGGGTGTAGCCGCCACCCGACGCCATGATCTTGACCGCGTCGACGCCGGCCTTCTTGTGCTCACGGATGCGCTGGATCACCGCTTCGGTCGAGTCGGCCTCGGCGCCCAGGAACCAGTAGTGGCCACCGGTCGTGGTGATGGGTGCCCCCACGACGAGCAGCCGCGGCCCCGGGATCACGCCATCGCGCAGCGCGGAGCGGATGGCCAGGGCCACTTCCTCTCGACTGCCCGTGTCGCGGGCCGTGGTGGCACCCGA
>JANONZ010000392.1:0-4266 GCA_031421095.1 Thermomicrobiales bacterium | reverse complement strand
CTCAAGATCGCCGGCAAGCGCGTGGGCCCTGCTGAGGTGGAGAGTGCGGCCGTGTCACACCCGGCCGTCCTGGAGGCCGCCGCCATCGGCGTCCCGCACGAGATCAAGGGCGAGGTCGTGGTCCTGCTGTGCGTCCTGCGGCCGGGCGTCGCGGACGACCGCGAGTTACGTGCCTCGATCGGCGCGACCGTCACCGCCCAGCTTGGCAAGCCACTCAGGCCGGAGGTCGTGGCGATCACCCCGGTCCTCCCAAAGACCCGTTCCGGCAAGGTCATGCGCCGGGCGATCCGGGCGGCGTGGCTGGGCCTGGATCCCGGGGACATTTCGAGCCTCGACGACCCGGCGACGCTCGACGCGATCCGGCACGCGGCATCGCAAGGGTAGAACGCTGACTCATGAACCTGAAGCGCGTGCACAGTAGGCGTGGTCTATGCTCCACCTAAAATACACGCAGGTCCGGTCAACTCGTGCTTGACTAACCAGCCGTGGGGTGACGTGTATGAAGAGCCCACCCAGGAGCCGCGGCCGATCGCCGGCGACCAAGGCGGCCCAGAGCGACCCGCCGGTGGTCGCCCGGGATGCCGCCGCGGGATCCATCTCGTTGGCGTCAGCTCGCCGGACGATCGACCTCCTCGACATCCCGATCGCGCTCCTCGACCTCGAGGGACGGATCCTCCACGTGAACCCGGCGAACGAGCGGCTCCTTGGACGGACCGTGGGCGAGCTCCATGGCCAGCCGATCGGATTGATCAGCCCGGACGAGCTGAGCGAGCACGGCGCGGGGTTTCTCGCCTCGCTCCTCCAACGCGGGACGCTCCACGTAGAGTTCGCGAACCAGCGACCGGACGGGACGGTGGTCCACGTCGACGTGACCGCCCAGATCGTCCGGTCGGACGACGGGGTGCCGCGGTGGATCCTCGCCACGGGCCACGACCTTGGCCCCCAGCTGGCCCAGTTCGAGCAGTTCAACGCCTCAGCCCTGACCGTGCTCACCGCATCCGGCGACGACCTCCTCGTCGAGATCGTGCGTGTCGCACGGGAGCTGCTCGGCGCCCGCTACGCGGCGCTCGGGGTCGTCGAGGATGGGGCTCTGGTCCGGTTCATCCCGGACGGGATGTCCGACACCCAGATCGCCGGGATCGCCCACTGGCCGGAGGGCAGAGGTCTCCTCGGCGCGGTGGTGACCGAGCACCGGACGTTCCGGATGCCCGACATCCGCTCCGACCCACGATCGAGCGGCTTCCCGCTGGGTCACCCGACGATGCACTCGTTCCTCGCAACCACGATCCGGACTGGCGACGAGATCTATGGGCACCTCTACTTCACCGAGAAGCTCGAGTCGGGCGAGTTCAGCTTCGTCGACCAACGGATGGCCGAGCTTTTCGCTTCCCATGCCGCGATCGCGATCCGCGATGGACGCCGCCGTGACGAGCTGGAGGCGGCAGGCCGCAACCTCGCCGAGGCGCAGCGAATCGCCCACATCGGGAGCTGGGAACGGGACATCGCGACAGGCGCGCTCCGCTGGTCCGACGAGTCGTGCCGGATCTTCGGGATCGAGCCAGGCACGTTCGCAGGGACGCTCGAAGCGTACCTCGCATTCGTCCACCCCGACGACCGCATGAAGGCGGCCCCCAGCCCGGAGGCACTCGCGCGGAGCTCCCCCAGTGAAACCAAGTACCGGATCGTCCGGGCGGACGGCGCCATGCGAATCCTCCACGAGGTCGGTGTCGTCATTCGCGACGCGGCCGGCAGCCCGATCCGGTACGCCGGCTCGACGCAGGACATCACTGAGCGGGTGCAGCTCGAGGAGCAGCAGACGCGGTTCGCCCGGCTGCTCGATGAGCTGGCGAGCGAGATCTACATCGTCGACGCGGAGACCCTGCGGTTCACCCAGGCGAATGCCGGCCTGCGTCGCAACCTGGGGTACTCGATGGACGAGCTGCGCAAGCTGACGCCCATGGACCTCAAGCCATCGTTCACGCGAGCAACGTACGATGCCTTGGTCGCTCCGCTGGTGGCCGGTGAGCGCGACCAGGTCACCTTCGAGGCGATCCACCGCCGCAAGGATGGATCCACGTACCCCGTGGAGGTGCGCGTCCACTTCCTGCCCAACGAGACACCGGCGGTCTTCGTGGCGATCGTCCAGGACATCACGGAGCGGCTGGCAGCCAACGAGGAACGGACGCGGCTCGCTTCCGCCATCGAACAGACCGCCGACTCGATCTGGATGCAAGACCTCGACGGGATGATCAGCTATGTCAACCCATCGTTCTGCCGCCTCTATGGCTACGAGCCCGGCGAGGTGATCGGGCAGAACGCGAGGATGCTGGACAGCGGTCATCACAGTCCCACGTTCTGGTCGGAGCTGTGGACCTCGGTCGGCACGGGCCGGACTTGGACCGGTACGATCGTGAACCGGCGCAAGGACGGCTTGCTCATCCAAGTGGAGGCGACGATGTCGCAGGTGCTGGACGCGCGGGGCCGCCCTTCGCATTTCCTCCAGACGGACCGCGACGTCACCCGCGAGCGGGCGCTCCAGGACGCACTGGAGCGCGATGCCCACGAGCGCGAGATGATCCGCGCCGCGCTCGAACGGATCGACCCGGCCGGCTCGCCCGAGGAGATCACCGCGAGCGCCTGCGCGGAGCTCATCAAGCTCGCCGGCGTCGAATCGGCCTGGGCCGTGGAGCTTGGCCCGGTGCATGGCCGGATCCTGGCGGTCGAGGGACTGGTCGCGAGCATGTTCCAACCGGGCCAATCACTCCCAGTGTCGATCGCCCGGTACCTGCTCGACCGCGCCTCCAGCGGGGCCTGGGCGGAAGATGAGCGAATATCGCCCGAATATGAAGCCATCAGTGAGCAGATCAGGGCAACCGACCTCGTGCAGCAGATCAGCGCAACCGGCCTCCTGTCCGCGGCCTACGCCCCACTCCCGGGTGCCCGTGGCGTCATAGGGGTGATCGGTTTCGGGACCCACGGTCCAGCCCACAGTGCCCAGCTCGTGGAGCGACTGCCGGCGCTGGCCACATTCGGCTCCATCGTGGGGGCGCTCATCGCGCCCGGGATCGAGGCCCGCTTTCGCGAAGCCGATGCGCGGGCGATCATCCAGACAGTCCTCGAGACCGGAGCATTCGGGCCGTTCTTCCAGCCGATCGTCGATCTCAACACGGGCGCCGTCCTGGGCTATGAGGCCCTGACCCGGTTCACGGACGGTCAGCGGCCAGATCTGGCCTTCTCCGCAGCAGCCCAGACCGGACTGGGGATCGCGCTGGAGGTGGCGACGATCACGGCCACGATCGCGGCGGCAACGGCCACGCTTCCGCCCGTCGCCTACCTCAGCCTGAACGTATCGCCGGAACTCGTCCACGCCGGCCATCTTGGCCAGTTGCTCGCCGGCCAGACGAGACCGATCGTCCTGGAGATCACGGAACATGTCGCGGTCGACGACTACGCGGAGCTCCGGCGCGAGCTCTCGGCCCTCGGTCCGACGGTCAGCATCGCCGTCGATGACGCGGGCGCCGGCTACGCCAGCTTCCGCCACATCCTCGAACTCGCCCCGCAGGCGGTGAAGCTGGACGTCGCCCTGGTCCGCGGCATCGACGCCGACCCCGCTCGCCAGGCGTTGATCGCCGGGATGAGCTACTTCGCGGTACGGCGCAAGATCCACCTCATCGCCGAGGGGATCGAGACGTCGGCCGAGCTCCAGACGCTGCGCTCGCTCGGGATCCACTTCGGCCAGGGCTATCTCCTCGGACGACCACAGGACGGCCGGGGACCCGACCCGTGGCCCACCTGGGTCGCGTTCGGCGAGTTGCAGGACATCCAATGAGCCGTCCGGAAGCACCCCAAGTCCAGCCGCGCGACATCGTGACCTGGGACGACCTGGATCGGCTCGTGGCCGGGATGGCGGAACGCCTCATCGGGGAGCAGTTCGACGTCATGCTCGCGATCACCCGGGGCGGCCTCGTACCGGCCGGGATGCTCGCTTATCGGCTGAAGATCCGGAACATCCTGGTCGCTGCGGTCGAGTTCTACGATGACCACGGCCAGCCCGGCCCGCACCCGACGTTCCTCCAGTTCCCGGCGGACCCCCTGCTCCGCGGCCAGCGGATCCTGGTGGTCGACGAGGTCTGGGACAGTGGCACGACGATCAATGCGGTCACGGACCGGGTCCGCCAGGCCGGCGGGATCCCGACGACGGCGGTCCTGCACTGGAAGCCGGCGCGTTCCGTCGTGCCCGGCGAGCCGGACGTCCATGCAGTGAGC
>JANONZ010000391.1:0-6859 GCA_031421095.1 Thermomicrobiales bacterium | reverse complement strand
GGGGTGGTCCACCTCCATACGGAAGGGCCGGGACCGCATCTCGCCCCGGAGATGGCCGCGCATTTCCGCCATCGGGCACTGTTCATCGGGCCCAACGCGCGGGCCGCGGTCAACGAAGGTCGTGCGGACTACGTGCCGGTCTTCCTGTCCGATGTCCCACGTCTCTTCGAGACCGGAGCGCTCCCGCTCGACGTGGTCTTCGTGAACGCCACACCACCGGACGCGCACGGCTTCTGCTCCCTGGGCACGAGCGTTGAGGCGATGCACGCCGCGATCCGGGCCGCGAAGACCGTCGTGGTCCAGCTCAACCGGGCGATGCCGCGGACCCTCGGCGAGAGCTTCATCCACGTCGACGACATCGATCTGGCTGTCGAGGTGGACCAGCCGCCGTACGTGCATCCCGATCCACCGATCGGGGACGTGGAGCGGCGGATCGGCGAATACATCGGGGAGCTCGTGCCTGACGGGGCCACACTCCAGCTGGGGATCGGAGCCATCCCAGCCGCGACGGCCCTCGCGCTCCGCGACAAACACGACCTGGGGATCCACACAGAGATGTTCACCGACGCGGTCGTGGACCTCGTGGAGGCCGGGGTCGTGACTGGGGCCCGCAAGGAACGCAACCGGGGCAAGATCGTCACGGCCTTCGTCATGGGCACGCCTCGGCTGTACGCGTTCGTCCATGACAATCCGATGGTCGAGATGCGCTCAGTCGATTTCACCAACGACACCCACGTCATCCGCTCGTTCCGACGGATGGTCGCGATCAACTCGGCGATCGAGGTTGACCTGACGGGGCAGGTCGTGGCTGATTCCATCGGACACAGGCTCTACTCGGGGGTCGGCGGCCAGATGGACTTCATCCGCGGCGCCGCCCTCGCCCCGGAAGGCCGATCCATCATCGCGCTGCCGTCGACCGCTGCCGGGGGCACGGTCTCCCGGATCGGGGTACACCTGCGCGAGGGTGCCGGGGTCGTCACGACCCGCGCCCACGTTCGGACGATCGTCACCGAATGGGGTGTCGCCGAGCTGTTCGGCAGAAGCCTCCGCGAGCGGGCCGAGGCCCTCATCGCGATCGCCCATCCCGATTTCCGCCCCGCCTTGGTAGCAGAAGCGACGCGGCTCCACACTCTGTAGCCACGGCCGCAACACGGGTCGTTGACGACGAGGGTGGCGGCTGGGGCGGTGCGGCGGCTGGCGGTTGGCGGCCACGGTTTTCCCATAACCGCCTCCACGGACTGGTAGGGACCGATGCAGGCCAGCTCGAGCCACCGGATCGCGTGATGACGGCACCTCCACGCTCATCCTCCGGCCGGATCCGGCGCAGCGAGGCCGAATCCGACACGGGCATGCCGGATCTGATGACTACCAGTCCGGGGACGCGGTTATGGGAGGATCGGGCCGAGCTGGGCTGACGGCCAACCGACCCGCCGGGCGGCCGCGGCTCAGTCCGTGGGGCGGCCCTTGAGCCGGGCCACGTACGCCGCCGCCTGGGCGCGTCTCTCCAGGTTGAGCTTGGCAAGGATCGAACTCACGTAGTTCTTTACAGTCTTGTCGGATAGGAAGACCTCCGACGCGATCTCCTTGTTGGTCTTGCCCTCGGCGACGAGGGCCAGGATCTTGCGTTCCTGCTGCGTCAGGGTGGCCAGTTCGTCCGGCTGGTCAGAGCTCGCGATCCGCCGCATGCGCTCCAGGACCTTGCCTGTGACAGCCGGGTCCAGCAACGACTCGCCGCGACCGACTGCCTCCAGGGCGGCGACCAGGTCGCGGGCCCGGACCTGCTTGAGGAGGTAACCGCTGGCGCCGGCGATGATCGCGGCGATCACGGCCTCCTCGTCCGGATAGCTCGTCAGCATGACCACTCTCGTGTCGGGCAGCTCGGCGCGGATCTCTCGACAGGCTTCGACGCCCGAGCCATCCGGGAGTCGGACGTCCATGACGATCAGGTCCGGCTTGAAGCGGCGCGCCGCTTCGACCGCCTCGGCGACCGTCCCAGCCTCCGCCACCACCTGGAACCCGGGTCGCCGATCGAGCATCGCCGACAGACCTTGGCGAACGACCTCATGGTCGTCAACGACCAGGATGGTCAAGGTCCGGGCCGGTCGTCCGCTCGCGTCCGTCATGGATGTTCCCTCTCAGGGGTGCCGGCGATCCCCACGTGCGGGAGGATGACCCGGACCGTCGTGCCAGCATTGCCGCTGTCGATGTGGATGGTCGCACCGATACCGACCGCGCGCGAGCGCATATTGACGAGGCCCTGGTGACCCAGGCTCGCCGCGACCGACGGATCGAACCCACGACCGTTGTCGGTCACGGACAACCAAAGGCCGGCGTCGTCATCGGTACTGGCGACCAACGCCCGCGATGCTCCCGAGTGCCGGGCGATATTGCTGAGGGCCTCGTTCACGATCCCCAACAGGTGTGCGGTCGCGTCCGGTGTCGGCTCGTGCTGGAGCTCCCCAACCTGCAACTCCACGTCGATCATGGAGTTGTGTCGGAACTCCTCGACGATCGCCGCCAGTCCGCCCGTGAGTGACGTCCCGCTGAGCAGCTCGGGGCGCAGGCCGAAGATGAAGTTACGGATGTCGCGGATCGTCAGATGCAGGCTGTCGATCGCCCGCTCCACCCGGCGGACGACCTCGGACGGGTCCTCCTCCATCAACTCGGGGACGTCCTCCAGCGAGAGCCCCACGGCATAGATGCTCTGGATGATCCCGTCGTGCAGGTCCTTGCTGATCCGCTCACGCTCATCGACGACCGCCAACCGCTGGATCTGATCGTGGAGCCGTGCGTTGTCGATCGCGATGGCGGCGTGTCTGGCGAAGGTCTCCACGAGATCCTGATCCGCTTGCGAGAACTCCCGGCCGTCGGTCTTGTCGGTGAGGTAAAGATTCCCGACGGACCGGCCCCTCACGCTCACCGGCACCCCGAGGAAGGCGTGCATCGGCGGGTGACTCGGCGGGAAGCCGTACCGGCGTGGGTCCTGCGTGATGTCCGGGATCCGGAATGACCGATTCTCGCGGATGATCAGGCCGAGGAACCCGTGTCCTCGCGGAAGCGGTCCGATCCGGGCTCGCGTTGCGCGGTCCATGCCCGAGGTGATGAATCGCTCGATGACGCCGCGGCCGTCGACGATCCCGAGCGCGGCATAGCGCGCGCCCACGAGCGGGCGGACCTGGTCGACGATGATCTGCAGGACCTCGTCGACGGACTTGAGGCCGGCGATCGCCCGTGTCGCCATGTCCAGCGCGTCGTAGACCTGGACGGAGGTCGGCTGCTGCTCGATGTCACTCACGATGGGCGAGGGTAGCAGAAGGCCTCACCGGTATGAGGCTGGAGCCGCTCGGCCCCCGATAACGTGCCGGATGGACCATGGGCGCTGGGCCCGATCATGGACACCATACGTTGCATGGAATCGCCCGCGATCCCTCCAGCCCCACGGATCATGCTGGCCGTCGACCTCACGAGCGCGTCGAAGGGCGCGGTGGAGGAGGCGATCCGGCTGGCCGTTGCCGACCACGCCGACCTGATCGTGCTTAGCGTCGTCGAGCCGTCCAACCTGCACCTGCCCGGCGGACGGATGCGTCGGGTGGACCAGGAACGAGACCGGCTCGAGACCGGGGTCCGCGCCATCGTCAGCCGCGCTCGCGACGCCGGGGTGTCGGCGACCTATCTCGTCTGGGAAGGCGACCCGGCGGAATCCATCCTTGAGGCATCGATCTCCGAGGCGGCGGATGTGATCGTCCTCGGGTCGCGCGGACGCACGAACCTTCGACGACTGCTCCTCGGCAGCGTGTCGTCGCAGGTGGCACGGGTGGCATCGTGCCGGGTCGTGGTCGTACCGGCCTGATCAGAGCGGCCGGCGCGCTCGTCCGCGGCGGTCGCCAGGAGGCGCCCCAGCCATGGTGCCCCCTCGTGGCGCGGCAGGCCATCCGCCGGGCACCGTTTGACGCGGGCGACTCCCTCCGTACCATTGGGCGACTCTGTCGCGAAGGTGAACTCCGACGAGTGTGAGGATGTGTGGGCTGATATGAACCGATTCGGGTCCTCGTCGATCGCCATCGTCATGTTCGTCGTCGGGACAGTCCTGTTCGCAGGCGGTCTTGCCCCGACCTCGCTCGCCGCGACGCCCGCGGATCGATCCGAGGTCGTCCTTGTCTTCGATCTCTCCGCCTCGATCCTGGAGGACAAGACGAACCGCGGCCGCTTCGCTGCGGCCCTGGACCGGATCGCGGATCGGGTCGATCAGACGTCGGCGGACCTGGTCGCCGGCGACGCCACCGTATCGATCGTCCAGTTCGCGTCCAAGGCCACGGACTACGCCGGCTGCGTGGACCTGAAACTCATCGGCAGTCCTCCCACGGTCGCGCGATTCGCGGTTTGTCTGAGGAACCTCGCGAAGGCCTACCGCAAGGGCCTGGATCCCGCACTCACCCGGAAGATCGGCGTGGACACCAACTACGTGGCCGCGATGGAGCGGGCCGCCGTGCATCTTCCACTGGACGCCGTTCGCCCGGCGCTGATCCTGTTCACGGACGGAAAGCATGACGTTGCCGGCGTGCCGGTCGGTCAGGTCCTGCCGGCGCGCGACAGGCTCTTCGCGAGCCGATCGCCGTTCGCCTTCCTCCCGGTCGGCATGGGGCTCAGCTCCAAGGAGCGCCCGGCACTTGAAAGAGGTCTGGTCAACCTGCGCACGATCCGGGAGATGCCGGCCTGTGTGAGCGGGGCTGTGTTCGATTGGCCGCAAGTGGTGTTCGAGTCGGCCAATGAGGCCGGGAATGCCGTTGCCGTGGCCCTTCAGGACGTGACGTGCACCTTCACGGTCGCGCCAACCCCGTCGCCGTCGGGATCACCGACGCCGACGCCGGAGCCGACCCTTGGCCCTGTGCGAAACATCAAGCTCACGCCGACCACCGGGCGGATCAAGGTGACGTGGGTCGGTCCCGCCATCAGGCCGACGCCCGTCGTCGACTACCGGGTCCGCTGCCGGGCCGGCGAGGGCGAATGGACGGAGTCGAACGAAGGGGTGTCGCTCGAGCCGGCAGCCGTGATCGATGGATTGACGAACGGGATCGAGTACCGCTGCGAGGTGGCGGCCGACGACGCGACGTCGGTGGGCCCGTGGGTCGCTGGACCCGAGCCCGCCACGCCCCTGGAACGCCCGGCGGCACCCGCCAAGCCATCGGTCGAGGCTCTGGACGGGGCGGTGCGAATCAGCCTCGCGGCCGTGGATGCGTCACTCGTATCCGACTATCGCTACGAATGCTCCAGCGACAACGGCGGTTCCTGGCCGATCAAGACGACCGTTGCGTCGTCGCCGGGACTGGCAGCAGGAGCGGCCACAGAGATCCGGAACCTGACCAATGGCGTGGGATATGTGTGCCGGGCCTATGCCGCCCGTGGGTCCGATGTCAGCGACCCATCGGCGACGTCGGACGCCTTCAGACCGTGCGGATCAGCCTTGGAATGCAACCCGATCCTTGCTCCGATCCTGGGCGTCCTCGGGGCCTTGATGATCGGTGGGCTCCTCGCGGCCGTCTTCGCCGTGTATCGGAATCGACCGCGCGGCTACGTGGTCGCGGTGGTCGACGTTGTGCACACGGTGAATCTCGGACACGGATCCACCTTGGGCATCGCCTTCATCCGCGACCCGCAGGGCGGCCGAGTCATCGGGATCGAGGCCGATCGAAGCCCAAGCGCCGAGATCCGCATCCGGTACCAGGGGAAGGACCGCTTCGAGGTCACCGATGCCGCCGGCAACCACGCCGCGGAAGCTGGCCGGCCGGTCATCGTGGTCGATCGCGGACGTGCGCGTCACGAGATCGTCCTGCGGGCATTCCGCACCGCGACGGCATCCCCTGTCAAGAGCGGTCGGTGAAGGACTACGTCGGCGCCATCGAAGCCGGCCGCGCCGACAAGGATGCCTACTTCAAGCACGCACCGGGCAGTCCCATCCCCGCCGCAGCCCGGCACGCCTTCCGCGGGCTCCCCTACTTCGCCGTCGACCCATCATTGCGGTTCGTGGACCTGGCCCTGGAGCCGTACGCCGGCAACGAGCCGTCGTCGTTCCAGATCCCGACCTCGGATGGGCAGCTCCGGCCGGCGCACCGGGCAGGCACGCTCACGTTCGAGGTGGACGGCGAGCCGCGTCGATTGACGGCCTACGTCCTCGACGGCAGCCGGGGCGACCAGCTGTTCGTGCCCTTCCTCGACCTGACCAGCGGCCGCGAGACCTACGGGGCGGGACGCTATCTCGACCTGGAGCCCGAGGAGAACGGCAGGTACTCGCTCGACTTCAATCTGGCCTACCACCCGTACTGCGTTTACGCCGATACGTACTCATGCCCGCTCACACCGGCCGAAAATCGGCTGCCCATCCGGATCGAGGCCGGCGAGCGACTGGTGACGGACGTCTCTCCGGAGTGACCGGCGGGACGTCCTCGCCCGCCCGCCGGCGACCACGCCCGGCCAGCCTCAGGCGTCGCGCTCGATCTCGCGCTTGCGCCGCCCGACGAATGCATCCAGGGCCTGGAGCACGGGTGGATCCAGTGGTGGCGGCACAGCCTCCGCCAGCATTCGCTTCCAGATGGCGTTGGCTCGTTCCGTGGCGGTCCGAGCGCCATCGGCCTGCCACGTTTCGAAGTTGCGCCAGTCGGACACAAGCGGCCGGTAGAAGGCCGTCTCGAAGCGCTCCAGCGTGTGGGCGGTCCCGAAGAAGTGGCCGCCAGGACCCACGTCCGCGATCGCCTCGAATCCGAGGCTGGCGTCGTCGACCGGGAAGGGCTGCAGGACCTCGGACATCATCTGGAGGATCTCGGCATCGATGATGAGCTTCTCGAACGAAGCGGTCAGCCCGCCC
>JANONZ010000390.1:0-4180 GCA_031421095.1 Thermomicrobiales bacterium | reverse complement strand
ACCTGGCGCGGCGCGGAACCTGGCGCGCCACGGCCGAGTCAGCGCGACTCACGATGTGCGGGCAGCCAGCCCTACGCGGGCGCCACGTCGGGCGGTCGGATCGTGTGAGTGGCCAGCTCCGGGAAGCGACGGGCGACGACCAGCACCCCCAGCAGGCACAGGATCCCGCCTGACACGACGGCGAACTGCGGACTGGTCAATGCGGCCACGGCAGCCGCCTCCATGTCGCCCAGGCGCGGCCCGCTGGTCACGACAAGGGTGTGGATGGACATGACCCGGCCGCGCAGCGCATCCGGCGTTTCCAGCTGGACGAGTGTCGCACGGAAGACGGCCGAGAAGACGTCGGCGGCGCCTGCCAGCCCGAGGCAGACGAGGGCCAGCGGGAACGACACGGTCACCAGGCCGAAGGCCGTGATGGCGAGCCCCCAGCAGGCGACCGCCAGCAGGATCGCCCGGCCGGTCCGCCGCACGGAGGAGACCCAGCCCGAGAGCAGCGCGCCGAGGAATGCACCGGCCGCGGGAGCCGCGGCAAGCAGCCCGAACCCGGCCGGGCCCGTCTTGAAGACTTCCAGGGCGAGGACCGGGAAGAGCGAAGTCGGCATCCCGAAGATCATCGCGTTGAGGTCGATCGCAAAGCTGCCCAGGATGGCCCGCCGCTGGCGGGCAAAGCGGAGGCCTTCGCGGATGGCGGCGAGGCCTGGCCGGCCGACGGCACCAAGCGGAGGCAATGGCCGGATCGCGACGAGCGCACCGAGGGCCGCCACGAACGTCACGAGGTCCACCGCATAGGCGCCCGAGATACCCACGGTCGCGATGAGCAGACCCCCGATCGCCGGTCCCACGATCGACGCCATCTGGAAGTTGAGCTGATTGAGTGCGATGGCCGCCGGAAGTCGCTCCTGGGGGACAAGCCGCGGGATCGATGACGAACGGGCCGGCTGGTCGACGGCTCCCAGACCCGCGGACAGGAACGCGACCGCGAACAGGGCCGGCAGCGGCGGGTCGCCGGTCAGCGCGAGCAGGAGCAACGCGAGACTGGTCAGCGCGAGTCCGGTCTGGGTGAGCATCAGCAGCTTGCGGCGATCGACGACGTCGGCCAGCGACCCGGCACCCAGAGCGAACAGGAGGATCGGGATGAGCTGGACCAACGTCAGCACGCCGATCGCCAGTGTCGACCCGGTGAGGACAAAGACCTGATACGGCAGCGCGATCCGGGTGATCTGGTTGCCCATGCCGGACACGACCTGACCGCTCCACAGCCAGCGGTAATCGCGATCGAGGCGGAGGGGCGCTGTATCGAGGAAGAGCCGGCGGACGCGGCCGTTCACGCCCGCCCTCTGAGACGCGGCCGTCGCTCCACGTGACGCGGCCGTCGCTCCACGTGACGGCCGCCAGGGCCTCCGGCTACTTGTCCCGCTCAGGGCCCGCGAGGACCGCCTGCGCCGCGGCCAGCCGCGCGACGGGCACCCGGAACGGTGAACAGGACACGTAGTCCAGGCCGATGCTCTCGCACTTGTGGATGGAATCCGGGTCACCGCCGTGCTCGCCACAGATGCCGAGCTCGAGGTCCGGCCGGGTGGCGCGTCCCTTCTCGACCGCGATCCGCATGAGCCCGACGACGGCGTCGTCGAGCGTCTGGAACGGGTTGAAGGGGAGGATGCCGTCCTCGACGTACTTCAGGAGGAAGCCGCCCTCGGCGTCGTCACGGCTGTAGCCGAAGGTCATCTGCGTCAGATCGTTCGTGCCGAAGCTGAAGAACGCCGCGTGTCGGGCGATCTCGTCGGCGGTGAGTGCGCCGCGCGGGACCTCGATCATGGTGCCGAACACATACTCGACGTTGACCCCGGCGGCCGCCTCGACGGCTTTCGCCTCTGTCTCGAGCAGATCCTTCGTCGCCTTCAGCTCGTTCACGTGCCCGACGAGCGGGATCATGATCTTGGCCTTGGGATGCCCGCCGGTCTTCTGGACCGCGATAAGGGCGTTGAGGATGGCCCGGGTCTGGACCTTGACGAAGTCCGGGATCATCAGACCCAGCCGGCAGCCACGCAGGCCGAGCATCGGGTTCTGCTCGTGCAGGCTCTTGATCGTCGCGAGGAGCTCCTTGTCCTCCTGGGACGCGCCGCCGGCCATCTCCGCCCTGGTGACCTTGACGAGCTGCTCCTCGAGATTCGGCAGGAATTCGTGGAGCGGCGGATCGATGAGCCGGACGACGACGGGCAGCCCGTCCATGGCCCGAAAGATGCCCTCGAAGTCGCCCTGCTGCAGGACCTCCAGCTTGGCCATCGCGTCATCGAAGATGCCGACAGCCTTCGACTCGTCGGCCGTGAGCGCCCCGCCGGCCGCGGCCTTCGCCTTCGCCCGGGTCGCGACATTGGCGACGAGGATGGCGCCGCGGACGATCTCCAGCCGCTCACCCTCGCGGAACATGTGCTCTGTCCGGCACAGGCCGATGCCCTGAGCGCCGTAGCTACGGGCGAGGGCGGCCTCCTCCGGCTTGTCGGCGTTGGTCCAGACCTCCATCCGGCGGACGTCGTCGGCCCAGCGCAGGATCGTCTGGAGCTCCGGCTGGTCCTCGAACCGCGCCGACACGGTCGGCAGGGTGCCCAGGAAGACCTCGCCGGTCGACCCGTCGAGGCTGATCCAGTCACCCTCGGCAAAACCGACCCCGTTGGCGGTCGCGGCCCGGGTCCCGTAGTCGACGGACAATTCGTGGCAGCCGGCCACGCATGGCTTGCCGATCTGACGTGCCACGACGGCGGCATGGCTGGTCGCGCCGCCACGGGCGGTCAGGATGCCCTCGGCGACTGCCATCCCGTGGAAGTCATCCGGCGAGGTCTCGACGCGGACGAGGACGACCCGCTCGCCCTGGCCGACCCATTCGACGGCGGTGTCGGCATCGAACACGGCGCGCCCGACCGCCGCACCTGGCGAGGCGTTCAGACCCTTGGCGATACGCGTCGCACCGGCCCGTGCGGACGGATCGAACTGGTCGCGCAGCAACTGGTCCACGTGCGCCGGCTCGATCCGGGTGAGCGCTTCTTCCCTGGTGATGACACCGGCAGCGACGAGGTCGGTGGCGATCTTGACCGCGGCGGCCGCGGTCCGCTTGGCAGAGCGAGTCTGGAGGATGAAGAGCTTGCCGCGCTCGATCGTGAACTCGATGTCCTGGACGTCGCGGTAGTGCCGCTCGAGTTGCTCGCCGATCCGCATGAACTCGGCGTAGGCCTCGGGCATCTCCGTCTTCATCTGCGAGATCTTCGGCGCGGTCCGGATACCGGCCACGACGTCCTCGCCCTGAGCATTCGTGAGGTACTCCCCGAACAACGCGTTCTCGCCCGTGTTCGGGTCGCGGGTGAAGGCGACGCCGGTGCCCGAATCGTCACCCATGTTGCCGAAGACCATCGTGACGACATAGACGGCGGAGCCCAGGTCGGGGGCGATCTTCTGGTTGTTGCGATAATCGACGGCACGCATGCCGAACCAGGAGGCGAAGACGGCCTAGATCGCGAGGTCCAGCAGCTCGATGGGATCGACCGGGAAGTAGCGCCCGGAGTCTTCCTTGACGATCGACTTGAAGGCGCCAACGAGGTCTCGAAGCGCCGTCGCGTCCAGGTCCGTATCCTGCTTCGCGTCATGCCTGGCCTTGGCCGAATCCAGCGCGTGGTCGAAGCGCTCACCACTGACTTCCATGACGATCCGACCGAACATCTGGATGAACCGGCGATACGCGTCCCAGCCAAAGCGCTCATTGCCGGTCAGGGCGACGAGGCCCTGGAGCGTCGCCTCGTTGAGGCCCAGGTTGAGGACGGTGTCCATCATGCCGGGCATGGAGAACTTGGCGCCGGAACGAACGCTCACCAAGAGCGGGTTGGCCGCCTCGCCAAATCCCTTGCCCGTGCTTGCCTCGACCTGCTTGATGGCGGCCAGGACGTCGTCCCAGAGGCCCGCGGGGAGCTGCTGTCCGGCCGCGAAGTAGTCGTTGCAGGCTTCCGTCGTGATCGTGAACCCCGGGGGGGTCGGGAGGCCCGCCTTGGTCATCTCGGCGAGGCCCGCACCCTTGCCGCCAAGCAGGTCGCGCATGGAGGAATCGCCCTCGGCGGTGCCGTCACCCCAGGCGTAGATGTAGCGCTTGGCAGCGTGCTGGGTGCGGTCGCCGGTCGGGGGCGTGATCGTCGCCGTC
>JANONZ010000389.1:0-8982 GCA_031421095.1 Thermomicrobiales bacterium | reverse complement strand
CAGTGATACGATGTCACACAACGTTGGGCTACTTGCAGTGTCTCTGTAGCGGGACGTGGCCCGCGCCCCCCGGGCCCGGCGAGCCAGCATCAGGAGGACGGGATGACGGTCGGTCCAGGCAGCGCGACAGATGGCCTCGGGGTCGCGCGACCGCGGACCGACTCGAACGAGAAGGTCCGCGGCACGACGCGCTACGCCGCGGATGTGCCGATCGCCGGCCTGCTCCACGCCCGGATCGTACCGAGCCTCTACGCCCACGCCCGGATCCTCGGGATCGATGCGACCGCAGCGTTGGCGGTCCCGGGTGTCGTGGCGGTTCTGACGGCCGCCGATCTGCCGATCGTCGCCGCCGACGACATGCGGATGTTCGAGCCGCTGGCCCGGGGTGAGGCGTTGTTCGCCGGGCAGCCGGTGGCGCTCGTGGTGGCCGAGACGGAATCGGCCGCCGCGGATGCCGCAGAGCTTGTGATGGTCGAGTTCGAGCGGCTGCCGGCTGTGGTGGATCTGGCCGCGGCGATGCATCCCGACAGCCCGCTCGCTCGTCTCGTGCCACTGGTCCCGGACAACGACGCGGAGGGAGGGTCCGCCAAGGCCGCCCACGCGGCGGTCGGTGGCGCCGGCGCCGAGCTCGATGACGAGGATCTCTCGGCCAACGTCTTCAGCCGGAAGCGCTACATCGCGGGCGACACCGCGGCCGCACTGTCCACCTCCCACGTGACAATCGAGGGCAACTTCCGGACGAACTGGGTTTACCAGGCCTACATCGAGCCCCACGCTGCGACAGCCTGGATCGAGCCGGACGGGACCCTGACCGTGGCAACGGCAACGCAGGGGATCTTCTACGTTCGCAAGCAGCTCGCCCGGATCTACGGGCGTCCGATCTCCAGGGTCCGGGTCCAGAGCATGCCGCTCGGGGGATCGTTCGGTTCGAAGATCCTGGTCGTCGACCCGCTGGTCGCCGGGGCCGCCCTCGTCCTCCGTCGCCCCGTCCGGCTGGTGCTCAACCGCCGTGAGGACATGGCGGCCACCAACCCGGCCCCAGGGTCGTTGGTCCAGTTGCGCATCGGCGCCCGTGCGGACGGGACCCTGACCGGGCTCGATGCCCGCCTCGTCTTCGATGCCGGGGCCTACACGGAATGGTCCATCGAAGGGATCGCGGCGGTGCTCATCGGCGGGCCATATCGCTGGGCCGCCTTTGACGTCCGGGCGTACGGCGTCCGAACCAATCGATTCGGGACCGGCTCGTACCGCGGTCCCGGCGGACCCCAGGCGGCATTCGCGATCGAGTCGCTGATCGACGAGCTGGCCGCAACGCTCGGCATGGACCCGATCGAGCTTCGCCTTCGCAACCTCGCCGCCGATGGTGACGCGATGATCGATGGGACGCTGTGGCCGCCGCTGGGACATCGTGAGGTCCTCGACGCGGTCGCAGCGCATCCGCTCTGGCTCGGCCGTGCGGACTTGCCGCCGGACGAGGGCGTGGCGGTGGCCCTCGGTGTCTGGCCCGGCGGGAAAGAGCCTGCGGCGGCGCTCTGTCGGCTCAATTCAGACGGCACCTTGACCGTCGTGACCGGTGTGGTCGACATGAGCGGCACGGCATCGGCCTTCGCGTTGATCGCGGCGGAAACGTTCGGCCTGTCGGTCGATGCCGTCGACGTGGTCGGCCTCGACACGGACGGCGCGCCGCAGTCTCCGATGAGTGGTGGGAGCGTCGTCACCTATTCGGCCGGGCGGGCGATCCGCGAGGCTGCTGCCGATGCCCGGCAGCAGCTGCTGGCCTACGCTGCTCTCAAGATGGAGATCGATCCGGCCGACCTCGAGATCGTGGATGGCGTGGTCCGGCCGGTCGGATCGCCGGATCGCGGTCGGGCGGTCACCGACTTCGCCAACGAGCTTCATGACTTCGGCAGCGGCCACCCGCCGGTGGAAGGTCACGCCTCGACCGTTCAGACGAGCCTCGCCCCCTCGACCGCCGCACACCTCGCCCATGTTCGGCTCGACCGTCAGACCGGTGAGGTGACCGTGCTCGGCTTCGTCGTCGCGCAGGACGTCGGGCGGGCGCTCAACCCGGCCCTCGTGGAGGGCCAGATGCGCGGCGGGGCCGCTCAGGGGATCGGATGGGCGCTGTACGAGGCGCTGATCCACGACGGTGACGGCCAGCTCCTCAGCGGATCGCTGCTGGATTACGCGGTACCCCGCTCCTCGCACATCCCCGACATCGACACGCTGATCGTCGAGGTCCCGGCGCCGGACGGACCGTTCGGTGCGAAGGGGATCGGCGAGGCGCCGGTCATCCCGGCCGGCGCTGCCATCGGGTCCGCGATCGTCGCCGCCGGCGGACCGCGCCTCCGGACCTTGCCGATGACCGGGCATCGCGTCTGGGCCGCACTTCAGGATCTATCCGGCGCCTGACCGCAGACCCGATGACCGCCATCACGCATCCCGGCGCAGTGATCCACTGCTGGGATCACCTGGTGATCACGCTCCGTGATGCGGCCGGCTCCGAGACGGCGTTCCTGAGCCTCTATGCGATCGCCTATTCGGCGTCACTCGGCGCCGGTCACGTGGCCCTCGTCGAGGTTCACGCCTCTCCCCGTGGGCCGTACGCGGCGACGCTGACCGACGATCTCGGGCTCGGTCGGCGCCAACAGGACCGGCTCCGGGCGATGGGCGACGAGCGGATGTTGCGCAGCGGCCTCCCGCGTCTCGCCCGCTTCGAACGAGAGCCCTACGGGTCGAGCGGCTTCGGCTTCCGGATCAGCTCCGAGGATCTGGAGATCCACGCGCGTTGGGACGATCCGGAGGCACCCTTCTGGGTCGATGGTCAGAAGGGCGGCTTCAGCGTTCGCGAGGACATCTGGGCGATGTTCGTCGGAGCCCGCCGGGCCACGCTGACCATCGATGGCGTCGAGGTCGCGGGCGACCCCTTCGACGATGACATCTGGTTGCCCAAGCTTGGCCGGTCGCTCAGCTCCGCGCACGGCGCCTTCGCCGAGGTACGCGTCGAGCCGGGATGACGTTCAGCGCGCGGTCCAGCCGCCATCGATCATCTGGGCCGATCCGGTGATGCCGGCGGCGGCGTCGGAGCAGAGGAACCGGACGTAGGCGGCGACTTCGTCCGCCTCCAGCAGGCGCGGGACCGCGGCGCCGGCCAGCATGATCCGGTCCACGACTTCCTGCTCCGGGATGCCGGCCATCCGGGCTTGATCGGCGATCTGCGCCTCGACGAGCGGCGTCCGGACATAGGCCGGACAGACCAGGTTGCAGGTCACGCCGTGGGGACCGGCCTCCAGGGCGACGGCGCGGGTCAAGCCCAGAAGTCCGTGCTTTGCCGCGATGTAGGCGACCTTGTTCGGGGAGGCCACGACGGAGTGGATCGAGCCGATGTTGACGATCCGCCCCCAGCCTCGCTCCATCATCGCCGGCAGGGCGGCCTGGCTGAGGACGAACGGTGCGGTCAGCATGGTGCTGAGCATCGCGTCCCAGCGCCCAAGCGGGAAGTCCACGACCGAAGCGATGTGCTGGAAGCCCGCGCCGTTGACCAGGATGTCGAGCCGTTCGTGGCGCTGGACCACCTCGTCGATCATGGCCCGGCAGGCCCGGGCATCGGACAGATCGATCACGTGGGCCGTGGCTCCCACGATATCGGCGGCCACGGCCTGCGCTCCGGTCTCATCGCGATCGGCCACGATGACCGTCACTCCGTCGGCGGCAAGTGCGATGGCGATCGCTCGACCGATGCCGCTGGCCCCGCCAGTCACCACGGCGACCCGATCGATCAGTGCGCGGCCGGCCCCGACCAGAGCTGGCGTTCGGACTCCATCGGGCGGGCTCAATGGATGATCCGCAGCCCTCCCTCACGATCGAACAGGTGGACCCGCCCCGGCGCCAGCGTCGCCTGGACCGCCTCACCGATATCGAGTCGGACGTCGGGCGCCACCCTGGCCACGACAGTGGCGTCTCCGGCGGCCAGTTCGACGAACGTATCGGAGCCGATCGGCTCCAGCAGCTGGACCGAGGCCCGGAAGCTGCCGACCGGATGCTCGTCGCCGTTCGTCGAGTGGAGGCGGACGTCTTCCGCGCGCACACCCAGCGCGACATTCGGCCAGTCCCCATCCTCCAGGCCGAGCTCGGCGGCCGAGCCCAGCGCGATCCGCAGATCCGGTGAGGCGAAGATCACCTCACCGTTCGATCGCTCGAGGGCGCCGTCGATGAGGCTCATCTTCGGCTTGCCAACGAACGTCGCGACGTACAGGTCACAAGGATTTCTGTAGATCTCGCGGGGCGTCCCGAGCTGGACGACCTTTCCGTCGCGCATCACCGCGATCAGGTCGGAGAGCGCCATGGCCTCCTCCTGGTCATGGGTCACGAACACGCTGGTCGTGCGCAGCTTCAGGTGCAGATGCTTGACCTCGGTCCGCATCCGGCTGCGCAGGCCAGCGTCCAGGTTGCTGAACGGCTCGTCCAGCAGGAAGACGAGCGGTTCTTTGACCAGTGCGCGACCAAGCGCGACCCGCTGTTGCTGGCCGCCGGACATCTGGCCCGGCTTCCGCTTCATCAGGTGGGCGATATCGAGCGCCTCCGCGATGGCGTTCACCCGCGACCGGACCTCCACCGTCGGACGGTGCTGCAGCTTGAGGCTGAACGCGATGTTGTCGTAGGCCGTCAGGTGCGGATAGAGCGCGTAGTTCTGGAAGACCATGGCCATCCGCCGCTCGTTGGGTGGCGTCAATGTGATGTCCTCGTCGCCCATCAGGATCCGGCCTTCGTCAAGCCGGTCCAGGCCCGCGATCAGGCTCAGCGTCGTGCTCTTGCCGCAGCCGGACGGTCCAAGTAGCGTGACGAAGGCGCCCGACGGGATGTCCATGGACAGTTGGTCGACGGCTCGCACCGAGCCGAAGTGGCGAGAGACCAGCTCCAGCCGGAGGGCTATATCGGTCATGTGATGGATTCCCTCTTACTGGATGGAGATGCGCAACTGTCGCCGCGTGGCGAGCGGCGTCCGGCTGCCGCTCGTGAGTCTACGGGGCTGAGCAGCTGCCGCGCGGTAGCGTGCATTGTCGACAATCTACGATGGCGCCAGGGCAACGTCAAGGAGGGCAACAGCTTCAGTAGGTGTCCCAACGTCCGTCCTGACCCAGCGTTCGTTCGCCTGTGTCGGTCCATACCGCTGGGAGTGGTACATGTGGCACTTGCCCGGGGATAAGCCCTGTGAAGCCCATCCACGGGACGAGTGGAAGGTCCAGTTCGAGCGTGGGATCGGGGGCTGCTCTGCCCATATGCCCGTCCCTGCCCCCGTTGTACTGCTGTGAGCGGTATCGGACGAGCGAAGAGGGTCTCGCGGCCGCTGTGCGGGTTGCCGGCCGTGCGGGTCTTGCCGGCCGCGCGGGTTACCGGCCGGACGGGTTGCCGGCCGTGCGGGAGCCGGGGCGGGGCTGGGCCGGGTGTCCACCGCTGCCGGCCGCGGATCCGCCGCCTCAACGGCAGCTGGACCCAGCAGTGGTCCGAGCGCTTCACCGCCGCTGTTCGTTCCTGGCCAACGGCCGGATGACCAAGCACAGGGCGAGGACTGCTTCCGGGGCCTGTGCTTGGGCAGTAGCCTCAGAACAGTGACTCGCCGGGCGCGAGATAGCGCTCGGCGATCGCCATGTCGATCTCCACGCCAAACCCAGGCGCGTCGGACAGCGGGACGTGGCCTGTCTCGTCGAACAGCGGCAGGCCCTCGCGCCTGACGACCTGGCCGATCCACTTCGCGTCCCAGAAGTGGTATTCGAGGCCGATGAAGTTAGGACACGCCGCGGCGAGGTGGGCCTCGGCAACCGTGTTCATCGCCGAGCCGTTGTTGTGGATCGCCAGCGGGATCCCATTGAGGTCCGCGTAGTCGGCCACCTTCTTGCCTTCGTGGAGGCCGCCGACGAACAGGAGGTCCGGGTGGATGATGTCGACCGCGCGTCGATCGATCATCTCGCGGAATTGATCGGGCACCAGCATCTCCCCGGCGCAGATCGGGATCGGGCTTTCGTCGCGAACGCGTTTCTGGGCGTCGAAGTTGAGGATCGGGACGGGATCCTCGAACCACTTCAGGTCGAGCGGTTGGAGCGCCTTCGCCAGCCGGATCGCGGTCTCCACGTCGAAGCTCATATGGCCGTCGAGGGCAATCTCCGCGTCGGGTCCGGCCACGTCGCGCACGACCGCCAGGCGCTCATAAGTCAACCGAACCTGCTCGCTGCGCATCTGCCGATTCCAGGGATCCCGGTTCACCTCGGGGGCGATCCATTCGGCGTCGAACTTGAAGTCGCGAAAGCCGTCGGCGGTGGCGCGCTCGGCGAGGGCGCGCCATGCCCCGAGATCACTCGGATCGGCGACGCCACTACGATCGAGGTAGACGCGGATCCGGTCGCGAAATGCGCCGCCCAACAGGTTGTAGACCGGTGTTCCGAGAATCTTGCCGGCCAGATCGCAGAGGGCCATCTCGACACCGCTGACGGCCCACGCGGCCGGACCGTCGACGGTCGCGGTCGGGCTCATCTGCGGCTCGTAGGGCGGCAGCCCGCCGGACAGCATGGCGCGCACGAACGGTCGGATCGCGAGGGGGTCGCGCCCGATCAGCCAGTCTCGGGCGTAGGCGATCGCCTGGCGGTCGCCCATGAAATTGCCCGCCTCGCCCAGGCCATAGACCCCGGCATCGGTGTCGACCCGCACCAGCAGGACGTGCCAGGTTCGCTCGAGGCCGCCGACACCGTGTGGGTCGGGGCCCTGCAGGAGCATCGTTCGGACGTTGGTGATCTTCACCCGGCTCGGATCCGCCGCTGGGCGCTCGTTGTCACCAGGGCTCGACCTCAACTCACGAGCGGGAGATCGACGGCTCGACCGGTCTGGGCGGAGATCTTCGCGGCCTGTGTCATCTCGATGGCCGCTCGGCCGTCCTCACCGGTGATTCGGGGCGTCTTCCCGGCGAGCAACGCCGCGATGAAGTCGTCAAGTTGGCGCGCCGTGTTGCCGATCCGCCGAGGGTCGCGCGGCTTGAAGTCGGGGAGTGTCCAGCTCGGCAGCTCCCAGACGTGTTCATCGCGCGCGCCGGTCGCCAGCTCGATCCGGTCGAGGTCAAAGAAGATCGATCCTTCCGTGCCCACGATCTGATACTGGTTGTTGCGCCGTGTCCCGAATCCTGACGGAGCGATCTCGTAGCACATCAGGATCTGGGCGATCGCCCCGCTCGACAGACGGAACTGGACCATGGCCGTCGGATTCTCGAGCGGCAGGCCGGTGAAGTTGTCGTAGTCCGCGTAAACGCGGACCGGCTCGGCACCGCTGAACCAGCGGACGGCATCGCAGGCATGCGATCCCCAATCGAGGAACGCGTCGCCTTCGCGCGGGTCTGATGGCCAGCTCTGAGGCACGTTCGCGAAACCGCTGCCGGGTGTCACGCTCATCGGTCGGAGGAACAGGATCTGGCCGATCCGGCCTTCGTCGATGTAGGCCTTGGCGCGCATCGACATCTCCATGTGGCGGGTCTGCTTGGCGACCGTCAGTCGCACACCGGCACCTCGGCAGGCGGCGATGATCTGGTCGCACTCGGCCACATCGAGTGCCATCGGCTTTTCAAGGTAGACGTGCTTCCCCGCCGCGGCGGCCAGCAAGGCAAGCGGCAGGTGCGTCGAGTGCGGTGTGGCGATGACGACCACGTCGACGTCCGCCCGGGCGACGAGACGTTCGGCCGACGGTTCGACGGCGACCTCGAACTCAGCGGCAAGTGGGCCGGCCCGGGACCCCAGGGCCACGGCCACGAGCCGCCCGCCGCTCACCTGGGTGGCGAATGCGTCGGCATAGACGCGCGCCATGTTGCCCGACCCGAGGATGCCGAAACCGATGGGCGTCTCGCTCATGCTGAGCCTCCTCGTTCGAGCCACACCGCATCGGGCTTCGGGTGGCAGTGTACATTGTCGACAATCTGTGGTGTCGAGGTCGACGTCGTCATGACGATTCGCCCGGCGGGGGGACGAGGGGCCGAGCAAGGGCCAGGTGGAGCCCGAGCCAGGCCCAACCGATCGAGTAGAGCACGAGGCTGAGCAGGGCGGTCTGCACGATGCCGTCCAGGCGGTCCGTGCCAAGCGCCGCAGGCACGAGAAGGCTGGCCAGCAGGCCGCCGGCGCCGATCCCCACCAGGACGCTGCCCCAGCGAGGCCGTCGCTTGCCGTCGAACCCGGCGGCGCCGTAGATCATCGACCCTATGAACAGGAGCACGAACCCGGGACCGAGCAGACCGTACGAATCGAGTACCGCCGCGATCACGAAGACGACGGTGGCTGTCGCGATCGTGAGGTCGCCGACGAGATCCGGGAAGCGGATCTCGCGCGTCGCATGGCGCTCCAGTGCAGCGATCGCTGCGCTGAACAGGAGCAGGGCGATCGCCAGGGGCACGATCGGGCTCCCCGCGAGGCGCGCGCTGCCTTCCTGGGTCACCGAGATCGCCCGCACCGCCATGTCGCCCAGAGCGATCGGCCAGAGGATCGCACCGACGACTGCACCGACGCCGACGAACCGCGTGAGCGGGCCGGGACGGCGTGTCGCGGGATCGGCGGTCGCCATCGTCAGCGCGGCGCCCGCGCGGCCTCCACGGCCTCCGCCATCTGTCGGAGGGGCGCCATCCGGCTCTGCAGGGGCGCGGAGTCCAGTGCCTCGGCCACCTCCTGGAGCGGACCCATCGCGGCGATGTGGACCGCTTCTCCCATCAGCTCGATCTTGCGCCGAGCTGCATGGCGGCCTATGGAGCGAAGGCTGCCATTGGATGCGAGGCCGACCTGCGCCGCGATCCGCCCAGCCTGCGCTGCCCAGGCCATCGCCCAGACCATCACTTCCGTCTCATCGCGCTCGCTCTGTCCGGCATCGAGTGCCCCCACGATGATGCCGTACTCCGCCGGAGCGGCGAACACGAAGCGCCAGGCGTCGGGACCGCCCAGCGCATCCACGAGAAAACTGCGG
>JANONZ010000388.1:0-3497 GCA_031421095.1 Thermomicrobiales bacterium | reverse complement strand
CAGCTACACCCCCGAAACCTGGGCGCGCCTGGCCCAGAATCCGGAGGACCGTCGCGAAGCCGCCAAGAGCTACATCGAGTCGGTCGGGGGGAAGCTTCATGGGTTCTGGTACGCCCTCGGCGAATATGACGCCTACAACCTCTGGGAGGCACCCGACAATGTGTCGATGGCTGCCGTCGTCATCGCGATCAGCGCCGGAGGCGCTCTATCCAAATGCGAGACCACGGCGTTGCTGACCGTTGAGGAGACGCTGGAGGCGCTGGGGCGCGTCGACTCGATCCGGTATCGTCCGCCCGGCGGGTGACGAGACTGACCGTTTCCTACGCGGTCGCTCCGGTCCACGTGCCGCAGATCGGCACGCTCCCGTTTGTGCTGGAGTACGAAGTCGACGCCTGAGAAGGGAGCGAGGTTCGTGCCAAGGTATGTGGCCCTGCTGCGCGGCATCAACGTCGGCCGCAACAAGCGCGTGGCCATGGCCGACCTGCGCAGGCTGCTCGACGGTCTCGGCTACACCGAAGTG
This sequence comes from Thermomicrobiales bacterium, assembly GCA_031421095.1. GTDB lineage: Bacteria > Chloroflexota > Limnocylindria > Limnocylindrales > CSP1-4 > SPCO01. The sequence continues at coordinate 2,977 of JANONZ010000388.1, read as the reverse complement.
CGCACCCTCCATCAGAGCGGCAACGCCGTCTTCACGACTGCCGCCGGCAAGCCTGAGAGGCTGGCCCGCCAGATCGAGCAGGCGATCGAGGACGAGCTCGGCCTCGATGTGAAGTGTCTGGTGCGAACCGGCGAAGACATGCGGGCGGTGGTCGACGGCAATCCGCTGGGCGACATGGCCACCGACGGCGCAAAGTTGCTCGCCCTCTTCCTCTCCGACACCCCCGATGCGACCTTGCTGGCCGCGCATGACCCGACGCAGCTCGCACCGAAGGAGATCCAGCTCGGCGACCGGGTGATCTACCAGTGGTGCCCGGACGGTGTCCTGGCCGCGCCGCCGGCCGGCTTGTTCGCCGAGAAGCACCTCAATGTGACGGTCACCGGCCGCAACTGGAACACGGTGACCAAACTCGCCGCGCTGCTCACGCCGCCGTCGACGCGATGATCGCCGCAAGTTCAGCGTCGGACGGTTCGATGAAGACGTCGCCTGCGGGCGTCACGACGACCGGGGTCGCGACCAGGCCGGCGTCGTGGAGGCGCTGTCGTGTCGCCGGGTCTGCGTCCAGATCCACATATCGGTAGCGCCGACCCGCCGCATCGAATCGTTCTCGTGCGCGGGTCGTGTCCTCGCACGAATCCACGCCGTGGATCAACGTCATCTCTGGGTCGCGGGGTGGATCCATGGTCACACGTCCTCTTCTGGCGTGCATCGTCCAAGCGTCGACGATGATAAGCCTCGAAACATCGTCGGGCGGGCGAGCGCCCTGGTCGTGACGCAGCGGCAGTCTGCCCACGTGACCCAAAAGCGATGGAGGCCGTCCGAACAAGCCGGACGGCCTCGCATGTCCCGTCGAGGGCGCGCTGCTTATCGGATCGCGGGGTTCTGGTCGTCCTGGCCCAGCGCAGGGTTCCCGTCAGCCGTGTAGCAGCCGTCGCCCCTGCCCGGAGCCCCCGAGTCCGGGCCATGATGCGCTGTCTCCAGGCCGTACCAGGCCGGCCCGATCGGATTGGTCCCGATCGGGCCGTAGCTCACGCACGAGCTGAACGTGCCGTCATTATTCGGGCGGAACTTGGGGTGCCACTGACCGTTTGCAAGCACCTGCCCCGCCCCATGGTGGGCGGGTCCGGCGTAGTGCTTATGCGCGGCGATCGGGGCCGCGCTGGCGAGCAGTAGGCTCCCCACAGCCATCAGCCCGATGCCCACGCGGCCGAGGCGCCCCATCCTTCGAAGTCCCATCACATGCTCCTTCCGCTTGGCGCCGGAGCCAGCGCCACGAGTTCGACCTCGTGGAGGATCCGGACGCCTGCACTGCCGCCGGGGAAGACCGCCCGGACGGCTTCATCGATCCGGGTCGGGTCAAAGGCCCAGCCTTCGAGCACGACCCCGATCCCGGACCGGTCCTGGAGCAGCGAGATGCGGGTGATCCCGAGGTTGGCCAGGCGCTCCGCCGCCTCCGGCCCGACGACCGGTTCGGCGTCGTCCGGACCTGCGATGAGCAGCGCGATGGCCATTCGGGCCCTCCTCGATGGCTCCACGACCCTCCGTTGGGTCTCAGCGCGAGGCTAGGCGGACGGCCGCCCCTCAGTCATCGGGGGAATCCCGTACCACGGCCGAGCGGATGAGCGACGCGAGTTCCGTCCGATTGCGCAGCCCGAGCTTGGACAGGATGTTCGTGACGTGTCGCTCGACGGTCTTTGGTGACACGAGCAGCGCCTCGGCGATCTCGCGGTTGCTGCCACCGTCGGCGATGTGCCGGGCGACCTCGTCTTCCCGGGCGCTGAGGCTGTCGAGGCCCTCCCCGCCGACCGCGGGACCGCGTCGCCAGGCCCGGACGCCGAGCCGCCGAAGCGCCTGGGCAGCCAAACGGCCCTGGCTCACGGCGCCCATCCGCTCGGCCAGGATGGCAGCTTCGGTGAACGCCGCCACGGCGCGTTCGCGATCGATTCGGACGAGGGTCCGCCCCAGGTCGAGACGCGCCCACAGGAGGTCGTCGAGCAGACCGGCGGCGGCCAGGTCTTCGATGAGGGCCTCGAGCATCGGGACCGACGCGCCGTCTCCTGCCGCCACGGCGATCGCGGCCTTCGCGCGCGCTCGCCACAGCAGGCGCATCGGATAGTCGGCGGTCGATTGCCGTTCCCAGGCAGCCAGTTCGCGGGCGGCGTCATCGATGCGCCCGATGCGAGCGAGGATCTCGGCGGAGATGACTGACAGCTCGGCGCTGCAGCGGGGACAGCGAGCAAGCGCCGCGGCGACACGTGCCGCTCCGATCTCAGCCTCGACCTCGCCCGTCCGGCCGCTGCCGAAGCGAGCCTGCCACGCGGCGATGGCCTGATGCATCGTGAGTCGGTAGTGCGGGTCAGGTTCCGACTCGGCATCGCGTCGAAGGGCCCGGAGGGCGGCCGCGGGGTCGCCGAGCGCCAGTTCGATCGTGTGGAGGATGGACGGCGCGTTGCCCCAGCGCCGCGGGGCGTTCCTCATCCGACGCTCGATCTCGACCGTCTCCCGGGCGACGTTCCGTGCTTCCTCCAGATGTCCCAGGTCACGCAGGCAGCGCGCCAGGCCATGGCCTGCTTCCACCATGGCCATCGGCAGGACCAGGCGCCTGGCGTCATCCCAGGCGTGGCGGAAGCGCATCTCGGCCTCCCGGCTGAAGCCGAGTGGACGAAACGCGAAGCCGGCGCGCATCAGTGCCGAGAGATACGACTGCTCGTCGACCTGCTGGGCAACGAGCACGCTCGTCTCGCTCAGCCGGACGACATCGGCGCCACGATCCTCCTGCAACGCAGCATCGCCGGCCGTCTCCAGGGCGGCCAGGTAGGCCCGTCGTCCCGCGGGCGCGAGCCGTTCGACGCCACCGGCTTCGACGGTCATCTTCTCCGCCGTCTCGAGCGCCCGGTCGGCCGTTCGACTGCCGGCCGCCGTCTCGTGGTCGAGCCACAGTTCGATATCGGCCTGGAGCGCGTCGAGGCTCACGGAG
>JANONZ010000387.1:0-2052 GCA_031421095.1 Thermomicrobiales bacterium | reverse complement strand
CCCCCCGATCGTCCTCGAGCTCGAGACGTCGGCCACGCCGCCGAAGGCCTGGGCGGCGCTGACCGACCCGACGCGCGTCGCGGAGTGGTTCACGGATGCCAGTCCGGTCGGCGGGCCGGGCGACCCGTACCGTCTCGACTTCGGCGACGGCAGCGTCGTCGACGGGGTGGTGCTCGTTGTCGAACCCGGGCGGCGGTTCGCCCACACCTGGGCGTGGGCCGACGCCGAGCCGCGCCAGGAGACGCAGGTCACGTGGCGCATCGATCCGCTCCCGGGCGGCGGCTCCCGGGTCACCCTCGTCCACGAGGGCTGGACGGAGGCGGGTGCGAACGCGGCACTCCGCGACGACCACGAGGGATACTGGAGCGGATACCTCGACGACCTGGCGGCCATCCTCGCCGAGGGCAGCTGACGAGTTTTGCCTGACATTCGACCCGTCTCGGCCCGTCGTGCGGGCGTCGTGCGGCGGGCATGCGACCCGTCTCGGCCCGGCGCGGGCGACTGGGCTAGACTGGCCCTCCGATGACGACCCAGCCGACTCCGTCAGAGCCTGTCCGCGAAAAGTCGGGCATCCCGAAGAACCCGGGCCGCCGCGACCTCGGACTGCGGGCCACGCTGGTCTTCCCGAACCGTGAGATCGTCGACAAGTACTACGTCCCGATCATCTACACGGCCTGTCGGACGTGCTACTCGGAGCAGGATCCTGACGAGATCTTTCGGCGCTCCGTGGACGGCGACTTCGACCCGCTCAAGATGCAGAAGCTCATCAGCTCGGTCATCGAGTCGGGGCACGGTTCAACGATCGAGCATGTCGTCTTCACCTTCGCCATCAGCGGGGTCTCACGGACGCTGTCACACCAGCTCGTGCGCCACCGGGCGGGCGTCGCCTTCGACCAGCAGAGCCAGCGCTACGTCAAGTTCAAGGGCGCGGCGACGATGATCCCCCACTCCATCGTGGAGGGTGATCCCGCGCTGCGCGAGCGGTACGAGGCGCAGGTGGACGGGGCGCTCGGGCTGTACGGGGAGCTGCTCCAGGCCGGCGTGCCAGGCGAGGACGCGCGCTTCATCTTCCCGAACGCGACGCGGACGAATCTCGTCATGACGACGAATCTGCGAGCGCTGATCCACATGTCCGGCCTGCGCCTGTGCACGATGGCCCAGTGGGAGATCCGGCGGCTGTTCCAGCTCATTCGCCACGAGATCTTCGCAGTGTCGCCGTTCCTGGGCTCGTTCCTCGCCCCGAAATGCGTGCCGCTGGGCTACTGCGACGAGTTCAACAACCGCGATGAGCATTGCCCGATCCGGCCGCACAAGGACCGTGTCCTGCAGGCCTGGGCGGAGAAGGCCGCAGCCGCCAAGGCGGCGGGCCGGGATCTGCCGGTCGCCTGAGGCCGGCACCGGGAAGCCAGTCGTGTTGGGCCCGCGTGGGCGGGAGGCGAGTCGAGGCACCTGGGTGCGCGGGCCGTACGCCAGGTGGGGGTGCCTGAGCGCGCGGGCGTGACGCCAGGTAGCCGTCGGTGCGTTGCATTGCATCTATCCGATGCAACGATCCGGGACGTCTGGTCCAGATGTTGCACGACATGCAAGTCAGCCCGCTGGCAACTCCGCCACAAACCGGCGGATCACCATGGCCAACCGTGGGCCCGCGATCTGACCCTCGGCGAGGACCTCCTCGTGGGTCAGCGGTTCGCCGCTATAACCGGCACCGGCGTTCGTGACGAGCGAGACGCCGCACACCTCCAGGCCGACCCACCGAGCCGCGATGCACTCGAGGACGGTCGACATCCCGACCGCATGCCCGCCAAGCGCGGCCAGCATCCGGACTTCGGCCGGCGTCTCGTAGGTTGGACCCGTCAGACCCACGTAGATACCCTCGGCCATCGGGACCCCCTCGATCGCGCCGGCCGCATGCAGGCGCTCACGAAGTCGAGGGCTCCAGGCATCGGTCAGGTCCGGGAACCGCGGGCCCATCCCATCGGCATTGGGGCCGATGAGCGGGCTCCGACCCGTCAGGTTGATGTGGTCGCGCATGACCATCAGGGTTCCCGGGCC
>JANONZ010000386.1:0-1641 GCA_031421095.1 Thermomicrobiales bacterium | reverse complement strand
GCGCGCCGGAGCGGGCCCCGAACCATACATTCGACCCACGGTAGCAACGATCGACCTGACCGCCGGAAGCGGCAGGGCCGGTCTTTCAGTGGGGGACCGGGTCAGGATCGCGGGTGGCGGTCTGTACGCCGGCGAAGCGGCAGTGATCGAGAAGTTGACCTCGGGCGTGATCCCGGCCGCCCTCGTGCGGACCGAAGCCGGTCGTACGCGCCAGGTCCGGACGATCGATCTGGAGCCGATGGCCCGAGAGAACTAGCCGAGCACGACGCGGTTCGTGCCGGCCCGACCGGCACGACCGGCACCACCGGCTCGACTCGGCCCGACCGGCACCAATCGGTTCGTCGGTCGCGGTGCAGTCGGGCGCGCCGCAGCGCGCGCCGACCGCCCGCGTCTGAGGACCGAGCGCTACATCGCCGCGAACGTCTCCGCGACTTCGATGCTGGCATCGCCGAGCAGGATCGGGCAGCCCTTCGCCAGTTCGACCGCGGCCTCGAGGCTATCGGCCTTGATGACGCTATAGCCGGAGACGTCCGACGCTGTGTCGCTGACCGAACCGCCCGGGGAGATGGTTCTGGAGCGGGAGACAGGGTTGCCGCCGTCGACGAGGGCGCCACCGAGCTCGCCGAACCAGCCGGTCCATGCCTTCACGACCTTGGCGCCCTCCTCGGGCGATTCGGGCATCTTTCCACCGTGGTAGAGGAGCAGGAAGTTCGCCATTGGTCGGGACTCCTATGAGGGGATCTCGCGAGACCGACGGTCCCGGAAGGCGGCTGATCGCCGTCCTATGTTCACAACGAACGAGTGACCCCGGAATCGACAGCCCATCAGGCCGAGCTCGAGGGACCGCCACGTTCATCGCTTCTGCCAAAACCGCGGCTGCAGACTATTAGCCATCAGATCCAGCCATCGGGCGCCAGATCCGACCGAGCCGGGCCGGTTTCGGCCGACGGATGAGTGTGGATCTGCTGTCCCTGAGGCGTCCCGTCGGTCAGCGCCGGCTCGATCCGGTCCCTACCAGTCCGTACAGCCGGTTTTGGGAATACGGTGGCCGCCAGCTCCGGTCCCGCGTGCCGGCTCTGCGGCTCCGCTCCCGCGTGCCGGCTCTGCTCCAACGCCTGCCGCGCTAGTTAGCGGTTCGCTTCCTCGCGCCGGACCGGCAGCTTGCGGCCCTTGATCGTCGCCCCGTGAAGCGCCCGGATGATGTCATCGGCCGCGTCGGATGCGACCTCCACGAGCGAGTACTTGTCCGCGATCTGGATCGCACCGACCAAGGCGCCGCTCACACCCGCCTCGTTCGTGATCGCGCCGACCAGGTCTCCCGGACGGATGCCGTCGTTCCGGCCGCCCCCCACGAACAGGCGCGTCCACGGCCCTTCCCTGCGACCCGGTGGGACGCCAGGCACCGGGGATCCTCCACGGACCGGACCGGGGCCGCGAACCGGGGCTCCGCCACGACCCGGCTGACCCGGCTGACCGCCGTAGGCTGGTGAGCCACCGCGGGGAGGGGGACCGCCCTGCCCGTAGGCTGGGCCTGTCCGTCGCACGGGCCCAGTTCGCGGGGCGGGCCCGAAGGTCGGCAGGACGGCGTTGGCCAGCTCCACCTCCTCGTCGTCCCGGCCGGCGGCGCCATCGGCCAGGCTG
>JANONZ010000385.1:0-1721 GCA_031421095.1 Thermomicrobiales bacterium | reverse complement strand
GTGCTGGCGCGGCTCGTCGTGGCGACCGCCGAGGTCGTTCTGCTCACGACGATCGTGCTCGGGCTCACATTCCCCGCCAGTTCGGCGCTCCTGGCCCAGAACAGCGCCCACCCGGGCCGCAGTGCAGGCACGTTCCTGGCGGTCAATACGCTCGGTTCGATCACGGGGAGCTTCCTGGTGCCGTTCCTCCTCATCCCGACACTCGGCTCGCCCCACGCCGCGGCCCTGCTCGCCTTGGTCAATGTCGCGACAGGTGCCGCCATCGCCCTGACAGCCACGTCCTTGCGGGGTATCGGCCGTTGGGTGGTCCTGCCCGCAGCGGCTTTCGTCGCTATCGCGATCGTCGCGGCCTCGCTGGCGCCGGCCGTCCTGATCTCACCCAACGAGGCGCGATTGCGTGCCCTGGGAGCGGTCATCTACGGCACCGCCGAGGACGAGATCGCGACGGTCGAAGCTGGACTACTCCATCGGACACCCGAATTGTGGGTGGCGGGCACCTCCATGACCCTGCTGACCGTCGACGCCAAGATGATGCCCATCCTGCCGCTCATCGCCCGACCCGGATCCAGGGACGCCCTGGTCGTGGCGTTCGGGATGGGCACCTCCTTCCGATCAGCCGTGATCGCCGGCCTGCGTACCGATGTCGTGGAGCTCGTGCCGTCCGTCCCGAAGATGTTCCAGTACTACTACCCGGACGCCCCGGACGTGCTGGCCAACCCCAATGGGCGCGTCATCATCGCCGACGGACGGAACCATCTGGAGCTCACAGCACAGCACTTCGACATCATCGTCACGGACCCGCCGCCGCCGATCGAGAGTTCAGGTGCGTCCGTCATCTCGTCGCGTGAGTACTACCAGGCAGGCCACGATCACCTCAATCCGGGCGGGGTCATGATGGAGTGGGTGCCGTACGGCCAGACCATCGAGGAATACAAAACGCACGTCCGGGCATTCGCCGCCGTCTTCCCGCAGGTGGTCATCGTCTTCGGCCCGGGCGGCTACGGGACCTACATGCTGGGATCGGATGACCCGATCGCCTTCGATCCCGCCGCGATCCGGAGCGTGCTGGAGCGGCCGGGCGTCCTGGCGGACATCTCCAGCGCGTACGACAGCCCGGAGAAGACGGTCGAGGGCTGGATCACCAGGATCCAGGACCTGACATGGATCTCCGGTCCCACGGTGACCAAGTTCGCCGGGACGGGACCGATGGTCACCGATGACCGCCCGTTGTCCGAGTACTTCCTGCTGCGGCGCATGGCCGGCACGGATTCGCCCATCGCGGCCCCAAGGACGCTCCGGGCGGCGCTTGGCCCTGGTGGCTGACGCACCATGACGGCTGCCTTGGTTCGTGATGCCCGCCCGGTTGCCTGCGCAAGCAATCGGCGACCCGGTGCTATCCTCGGCTCGTGATTCCCCCTGCTCCCAGCGCGCCCACGCGGTTCCGCGCGCAACGGAGCGCGATCGCCGACATCCCGCCCTCGACATGGGACGCGCTGGCCGCACGAAGTCCGTGGGCGACGCCATTCTCCGGTTGGGCCTTCCAGCGAGCCTGGTGGGATGCGTACGGCGCGAACGCCCACGAAGAGACGCTGGTCATCGTGCCCGCTGACGCGCCGCCCGGTGCTCCGACGGAGATCGTCGCGATCGTCCCGTTCATGCACCGCCACGAGGTGGAGCCGACCGACGCGGAGACCCACACGACGATGCGCCACGGTGCGGAG
>JANONZ010000384.1:0-3984 GCA_031421095.1 Thermomicrobiales bacterium | reverse complement strand
GATCCCCGCCAGCGCGATGCCGGCCCCGGAGGCTCGACCAGAATCGCCAGCGCCTCCAAGAACCACGACGATCAGCCCACCCAGGGCGATCGCCAGCGCCAGGGCGCGGATCGGGGTGAGACGCTCCCGACCCAGGGCGATGGAGGCGCCGGCGACCAGGAGTGGATAGCAGAAATAGACAGCCAGCACGGGCGCGACGGCCATCGCGCCGTAGGCAGCGAACAGGGATAGCGAGAGGGCCGCCTGCGCCACCGCCGTCAGGCCCAGCAGCACCCGGTCGCGCCTGGACAGTCGGCGCAGAGAGACCCGTTCGGCCTGGGTCACGGCCAGGAACACCGACACGACCAGCGCGCCGATCGTGGCCCGCAGGGCCGCGAACGTCGGGCTCGTCATACCCGCGCTGTATGCGATGTTGCTGACGGGTCCAAGGGTTCCCAGGGCTATCCCGGCCGCCGTCGCGTAGATGACCCCATAGGCATATTCGGTTCGCGGGATGGCGTCGGCGAGCGCTGCACCGCGCAGCATGGACCAGGGGCTTGACATGTCAATTCGAGTGTCGGTGCGAGATGATCCGCGGTCACGTGCCGTGCGGCCCATCCCACGGTCCTTCCGGCCTCTCTTGCCATTGGCGCCCAACCGTTGACGCGACAGCGCATGGACCAGGAACAGCTCGTGAACATGCGTCGCCGCTCGTGTTGGCCCGGTATGCTTGTGCCCAGGAGGTGCCACATGGGCGACAAGACGCCGAACCGGCCGCCAAAGACCAAGAAGCCCAAGCCGCCGAAGAAGCCCGCCGGCTCCGCGTAGCTGTGCGGGCTACGGCCCGTCCGTCGGTTCCAGCACGAACACAGGGATCTGTCGCACGGTCCTGGCCTGGTACTTGGCATAGTCGGGCCAGGTCTCCACGGCTCGCTCCCACCAGACCGCCTTCTCCTCGCCGGTGACTTCGCGGGCTACGTAGTCGCGCTTGACGGACCCGTCCTGCAGTTCGACGTTGGGCTCCGCCTGGAGATTCCAGTACCAGACCGGATGCTCCGGGGCCCCACCAATCGATGCGACGACCGCGTACACGCCGTCGTGCTCCACGCGCATCAAGGCGGTCTTGCGCAGCTTGCCGGTCTTCGCTCCGAGGGAGGTCATGACGATCACCGGCCGACCTCGCAGCGTCCCAGCCTGCCCACCGTCGGAGGCCTCGAAGCGTTCAGCCTGCTTGCGCGCCCAGTCCGCCGTGCTTGGCGCGTACGCGATCTCGAGGACCCGGGGCGCCCAGTGGCCCCGTTCCTTCTTCATCACCTCACCGACGATGACGGGGTTGGAGGTCGCCCCGGTCGCCCCGCGCTCGATCGCGTAAGCCAGCTCCTCGACCGCGCAGGAGTCATTCCAGTAGTCCGTTGGCGTCGTCTCCACCATCCGCGACAAGGGGCTGTCGACCATGGTCATCGTCACCGGGAAACCTCCTCGGGAACCGAGGCCTGCGGCGTCTGTGCGATCTCCATCCAACGGGCGCTTCGCGACCACCGGTCCAACACCGGATTTGCCCTGTCGGTCCGGGTCGGGCTGCATACCGCTGACGCGAATCGGCGCGGGTCCGACTACAGCGGGAAGGGCGTCCACGTCGCCGCACGGGTGGCGGCATTGGCCCAGGGAGGACAGATCCTTGCCTCCGCCGCGACGATCGCAGAGGCCGGGGACATCGCCGCGTCTGAGGAACGCATGGCCCCCATCAAAGGTGTCGCGGAACCGGTGAGCCTCGCTTCCATCACCTGGGGCTGATCCAGCTCAGCTTGACCTCGACCTCGTCGGCCGTCTGCATGCGGCTTCAGACGGGCAGGAGCGCGCGCACGGCCGTGGCTACCGAAGCCGGGCTGAAAGCGAGCGTGCTGGCACCAACGGTCAGTTCTACGCGGCGGATGGTGGGGGAGTTCGTCGCACCCGACCCGCTCCACGTCCACAGCCGCTGCTGGGTGGCCATCCTGCGGATGCCGTCTGTCACCGCGGCCGCGGCCGCAGCTGCGGTCGTGCGCAGTTGCATGATGGGCGACGTAGGCGTCCATCATCGGCAGCCGGAGTCGAAGCCCGGCCAGACCCGCGGCCGCATACGGCCACAGGCGCGGCCTGACGCGACCGGTTACCGGCGGGTCATGCCCCACCGCTCAGCGCGACGAGCAGGCTGGAGATCAGCATCACGACGGCGACTGGCACCCAGATCCGTCGCTCGCCGGCGCTCCGGCTCAGCGCGTTGAGGACGGCGGCAAGAACAGAGACCGCCACGGCGACCCAGGCAAGCCAGGGGATCGCGGCGAACAGGTCGGGCAGCACGAGTCCAGCCGCGGACAGCACCGCCACCGCCAGGAGCCCGATGAGTACGGCCTGGACGACGGCGGCGACCCGCATCGGCGGCGGATAGCGACCCGGGAAGACGCCGCCCATGGCATACGCGCCCCACGGCGCTCCCAGCGCGAGCGCCACCTGAAACGCGATGACCCCGACGGCCACGACGGCGAACACCAGCCCCGCGAGGGTGGTGAGGTCAAATGACATTCGCGAATCGATCAGTCGTGACTAGCGGGAGGGCGACGTCTGGAAGAGGCGTTCTGATCAGCAGGCTCCAACCCAGCATCCGCGACCGAAGTCAGTTGAGACACATGCCCCGTCGCGAGGTCGCCCAGATCGCCTGGGTCGAACGCATCCGGTGTCGCCTCGGCGACCCGGGCACGCGTCAGGGCCCGCAAGGTGGCCGTCCGTGTTCGGCTCTCGACCGACGCTCGCTCTCCGACCACGGCTCCCGGACCGATTTCGGCGACGGCTTCCCCGTCCACCTCCACCACGAACATCCCGTCAAGGATCAGGTAGATGTCGGTTCCCGGCGCGCCCTGCTCGACTAGCGTCTCGCCGATCGACAACGTTCGGGTCTTCGGCTTCGCGCCACGCCGCATGATGCTCGCGGACAACCTGCGCTCAAGCGCCGTTTCGACCGCCGACACGACCGCAGGTGAGTCTTCTGCGCCCCACGGGGTCCGCGCACCGAAGGAATCGTTGAACCATGTCTTGAAGTCGATCACGCCCGACTTCTGGACAAGAAGCCCGGCATGGTCGTACACCCAGTGACGCGGGAACCGACTCGCGCCAACAAGCTCGTGACTTGACGAGCCGTCGGCATCCAGGGTCAGCGCGAGCGTCGTCCACGCGATGGACGGCCAGAACTGCACGAACGGCTTGTGCCTGACAGGCCGCGGGGTCGGCAGGCCCATCCGTCCCCCCACCGTCTGAACGAACCGGACCGATGTCCGGCTGACGACGGGCTCCGGGCGGATATCCGGGAGGTGCACGGCGGGGAAGCGGACAGCGGCGGGCCCAAGGCGCACGGTCGTGGCCCCGATGTGGCCCTGACCCAGGTGGCCGTGGTTGACGATGCGACCGTCCTCTACCTCGATGAACGCCCGCAGTTCATTTGCCTCCCGAAAGCGATCGGTAGTTCGCAGCTCCTCCAGATCCTCGATCTGATCAGGCGGCGGGTTGTCGTAGTGCGTGACGCCGAGCTCGAAGGGAAACTTCGACATCCCTTCGATCGCCTCAGACGGGATCCACGAGATCGCGGTGACGGACGATTCGAAACGCGTGATTCTCACGTGACTTACCTCGAGTGGCACTGGTTGACAACTCAGTGGTCCGGTCATGATGGCGCCACGACGGCGTTATGACGAGCGACGCCTCGCCACCGACCTACCAAGACCGAGACCGTTGGCGCCTCCGTCGAGGAACTGGCCGAGCTGGCGCCCACCGGCTGAACGACAACATCACGCTGCAGGGCGGCAGGCGGCAGGCGTCAGGGCGTACGCTACGCAGGCCTTGCTTCATGCCCGCCCAGAACGGGAATGCCACCCACCCGTCGGAGGTTCCCATGGATCCAGGGATCGTTTCCAAGTTGCTCACCGAATGGCGCGCCGCCGACCGGCGCTGGGAGTCAACCGCTCAGGACGACCC
>JANONZ010000383.1:0-2493 GCA_031421095.1 Thermomicrobiales bacterium | reverse complement strand
AACTCGACCAGACCTTCCTGCTCCAGCTGGCGGAGCGCCTCGCGGAGCGGGCCGCGGCTGACGCCGAACTCCGCGGCCAGGGGCACTTCCCGGAGGCGCGTGCCCGGCACCAGCTCGCCGGCCAGGATCCCCGTTCGGAGGGTCTGCAGGACCTCGTGTCGCAGGACCCGCCGTTGTGTGGGCGCCAGTGTTGACCCGGTGGGCATCTGTTCACCTCCCAGTCAAGGGTGTGCGATCAGGCTTGACGCACCCGCGCCAAGCTCCTAGATTGTCGACAATCTACACCGTCGCAGATCCCGACCCATTGTGCCACGACGAGGTTCCCTTGCTCAGCCTGCTGGTATCGATGACCGATCAGTGCCCCGCCCGGCTTCACCCGCGCGACCTCGTCGTCGCTGCGGGCTGATCGGTGGCGTCGATCACCGATCAGGGCCGGGTCATCGAGCGGGTCGAGTGCTTCGTCGTCAGTCACATGCTGGACCCGAGGACGGGCCCGTCGATCCAGCTCTCGACGACGCACGCCTACGTCCTGGTCAGGATCACCGATTCCGACGGACGGTCCGGCTGGGGCGAGACGTACCTCGTCCCGGGGATCCCGGCGATCATCGAGGCCGTGTCGACGGTCGTCATCGGGCGGTCGGCGACGGCGATCCGCGAACTGCGCGTGGATGTCCGGTGGACCGCAGAGCACCCCTATGCGGCATCGGCGATCGTGCTCGCCCTGGAAGACCTGCGTGCGCGCCAGCTCGGCCTCTCCATCGCGGCGTCGTACGGCGGCGCGGCACGGAGCAGGGTGCGTGCCTACGCCGCGTTCGGCGGCTACGTGGAAGGCGTGGATCCGGCCCAGAGCTGGCCGGCCGACGTTGCTCGGGTCCGCGAGGCCGGGTTCAACGCCATGAAGTTCCGGGTGGGCCGCTACCCCGTCGCGCACGAGGCGGCCCTGCTCGAGCGCATCCGCGCGGACCTGCCCGATGACGTCGCACTCATGGCCGACGGAAACGCCGCCTACACCCTGCCACGGGCGATCGAGATGGGCCGGATCCTCGATTCGCTCGGGTTCGTCTGGTTCGAGGAGCCGATGACCCAGCACGAGGACTATGCCGGGTACGAAGAACTGACGGCCGCCCTGGACATCGCGGTGGCCGGTGGTGAGGGACTGCGGACGCGCGGCGAAGCCCGGGCGCTCCTCGCCCGCCGGGCTGTCGATGTCGTCCAACCGGAGCCGGTCATCTGCGGCGGGGTGGCGGATGCCCTCTGGATCGCGGATCTCGCCGCGGTCCACTCCATCGCGGCCATGCCCCATACATCCAACAACGCCATCGGGCTCATGGCCGGGCTGCAGGTCCTTGCGTGCCTGCCGGATCCGACCCGTTCGCCGGCATCGGACGAACTGTTCCTCGAGTTCGGGGTGGACGACAATCCACACCGCTCAGGGCTGCTCGCGACGCCACCTCGGGTCGAGGGCGGCTGGGTCACGATCCCGGACGGTCCGGGTCTCGGCGTTGAGATCGACGAGGACTACCTCCGCCATCATGCGCACGAGACCCGGGTGATGGACGCCCGAACGTCCTGGTCCGGCCACTAGAAGGGAGCCCAGCATGACATCCGTCAATCCGCTCCTGGCTCGCTGGAGGGCCGGCCAACCGACCCTCGGCGGCTGGCTCACCACGGCGGATCCGCAGATCGCCGAATATCTGGCGACGGTCGGGTTCGACGAGATCTGTGTGGATCAGCAGCATGGCCTGGCGGATGGCTCGTCGCTCGCTTCGGTCTTCCGCGCGTTCGAGTTGCATGGTGTCGCCCCGACGACGCGCGTGCCGAGCAACGACTTCACGGCCATCGGCAAGGCCCTCGATGTCGGCGCCATGGCGATCGTCGTGCCGATGGTCGGGACGCCGGAGGAGGCTGCCGCGGCGGTGGCGGCCTGTCACTACCCGCCGCGCGGCCATCGGTCCGTCGGGCCGCTGCGTGGGGCGTTCGTCCGCGCCTCGGACCGCCTCGATGCGCTCGACGAGGCCGCGTGTGTCGTGATGATCGAGACGGCCGAAGGCGTGCGCAACGCCGACGCCATCGCCGCCACACCCGGTGTCGATGCCGTCTATATCGGGCCGGGGGATCTCGCCCTGGGTCTTGGGCTTTCGGCGTGGTCGGAGGACTGGAGCCCCGACGAGGCGAAGATCCACGCCGAGGCGATCGAACGCATCCGCCTGGCGTGCGTCCGCCATGGCGTGGCGCCCGGCATGCACACCGGCAACGGCGAAACGGCCCGCCGCTACCTGGATCAGGGCTTCCTGATGCTGACCGTGGCCAGCGACATCGGCCTCATCACCGGCGGGGGTCGCGCCCAACTCTCGATCGCGCGAGGTGCGTCGTCGTCGGTGGGCGGAGGCGCGGCCACGGTTTGACATCGAGCGGCATGTGACGGACATGGTCATGATCGAGATCGCGCACCCAGTGCGAGCCCAGGTGGAGGGTCGAGCGCATGGCGAGGTT
>JANONZ010000382.1:0-2326 GCA_031421095.1 Thermomicrobiales bacterium | reverse complement strand
GGCAGTGGAGGGACTGGCGCGAGGTTCGGTCGGCTGTAGCGAGCTACCAGCTTCGCTCTTCGCGCTTGACGACGACCTTCTCGTGGTCCTTGCTCGCTTCGTCGACCAGGCCGGCCGTAACACCTGTTGGCCGCGCCGATCGCGCCTCCGACCACGGTCCCAACGGGACCGCCGACTACCGCGCCGACGGCGGCGCCGGCGGCAGCGCCGGCGAGGCCTCCAGCGACCGCGCCCCCGGCCTGCTCATCCCAATGACTGGGAGCGCCCGGCGCGTACTCCTTTTCGACCACCTCTCGTCGCTCGACGCCGTCGTCCTCGACCCTGTCTCGCTCGACGACCCGGTTCTCGTCCATGGTGGGATCTCCTGTGATCGATCCGCGCCGAGTGGCGCTCCGGCCATGATCCAAGCGGCGATGTTGCCGATGGCTCCTCGATGCGATGGGCCGCGTTGCAGCCGCGCGGCGATCACTTCAACGCACTGGGCCGCCATCCGATGCTCGTCACCCTATCGAGCGCCGCGACGGGCGCCCGGACGGAGTCGCCCAGGCCGACGGGCAGTCGGATCGTCGCCAGATCGTCGCCAGCGTCGGAACCCGCCGATCTCTCCAACGGTTGATAGCGTCCGCCGAAGGCGATGAGTAGGTCGGGCCGAGCTTCGCGGAGTGCGGCAGCCACCGCTCGGGCCGACTGGCGATCGGCTGGCGTGACGGGCCCGATCACCGCCGCCCGCGCCTGCGAGCGGATCGCCGTCGCGACCCGGTTCTGCTTGGCCAATGGTGTACATGGTATGTAGAGGGTCCATGAACGCTGGCAGGCCCGTCGGAGCCTGACATCCTGCCATATGTCCACGCAGTGCACGGAAGGCCCCGAATGTCACCCCGCAGTGCGTCGATCGGGAGTCGTTCACGCTCGACTGTGGTCGTGGCGCCTGGACGTCGGGGCGGGATCCGGGTGCTGAGCGCACCCGATGTGCACCACGTAGACGGTTGGCAGGACACGGGCCTGAGACGAGGCTGTCGGGCCAAGTCCGGCCGGGGAGACTGCCGGCCAGGTTCAGGAGGCCGCCGTATCCGAGCCTCAGCTCGAGCGACCACGCGCCGAGGCGGGTGGTCGCCTGGGGCCAGAACGCGAGTGGAGCGCGGGCACCTGGACGACGATCGGCACGGGCGCCCTGCGCGTGGACGCCTGTGACGCTGCGGCGGCGGGGCGAACGTGTCGGAGTCTCGCTGCGAGGTAGACGTGCATGATCTCGCGGACCTGCGCTTCACTCAGCAACTCGTCGGATCGCAGCGCGTACTCCACACCGGCCGCGCGCGAGCTGGTTCGGCCGTCGAACGTCGCGGCACCCACGGGCACATCGAGACCGCGCGCCAGCAACGTCGCTGTACGGAGCGAGGGCATCCGATCCTCGCGAATCAGTCGAGAGATCGTCGAGTGATCGACACCCGACTTGTGAGCCAGCTGACGCTGGGTCAACTGCCTAGCCTGGAGCTGGCTTTGGAGCCACTTGTTGAATGTGCCGGCGCTGGAGCTCGTCGAGCCCACGTCGGCGTCCATATCCCCGCGCAATATCTGTCCCATGGTCATGTCCCGCGAACTCCGCGATCCCGGTGCGAGTCCTGAGTAACTTCACTGGCCGGGCCTATGCTCTGGGGGCCCCTAGTACAACGGACCAGAGCGCGGACCGTTAGGGCACCTTCCCTCATCGCCAAGTGCGTTACTGCCCGCCCGCGTCAGGCGGCGCAGCGGGCAGTGGAGGGACTGGCGCGAGGTTCGGTCGGCTGTAGCGAGCTACCAGCTTCGCTCTTCGCGCTTGACGACGACCTTCTCGTGGTCCTTGCTCGCTTCGTCGACCAGGCCGGCCGTAGCACCTGTTGCCGCGCCGATCGCGCCTCCGACCACGGCCCCAACGGGACCGCCGACTACCGCGCCGACGGCGGCGCCGGCGAGGCCTCCAGCGACCGCGCCCCCGGCCTGCTCGTCCCAATGACTGGGAGCGCCCGGCGCGTACTCCTTTTCGACCACCTCTCGTCGCTCGACGCCGTCGTCCGTGACCCTGTCTCGCTCGACGACCCGGTTCTCGTCCATGGTGGGATCTCCTGTGATCGGTCCGCGCCGAGTGGCGCTTCGGCCATGTTGCGAGCGACGACGTTGCCGATGGCTCCTCGACGCGACGGGGCCGCATTGCAGCCGCGCGGCAATCACTTCAACGCGCTGGGCCGCCGTCCGATGCTCGTCACCCCATCTAGCGCCGCGACGAGCGCCCGGACGTCACCCCGCAGTGCGTCGAGCGGGAGTCGTTCACGCTCGACTGTGGTCGTGGCGC
>JANONZ010000381.1:0-2426 GCA_031421095.1 Thermomicrobiales bacterium | reverse complement strand
CAAGACGAAGATCATCGGCTGGGACCTGACCAAGGAAGTCATCGGCTGCATCGATGATGGGCTGTGCGCGGCCATCGTCCAGCAGAACCCCAAGCAGGAAGGCATCGAGGCGGTCAACGAACTCAAGAGCCTCATCGGCGGGGGGACTGCGAAGGCATTCATCGACGTCCCGATCGCCATCGTGACCAAGGCCAACGTCGACCCCTATCGCGTCGTCTTCCCCTGAGCGAGGACTGAGCTGACGGAGGTTGACCTCATGGCCGTTGAGCGCGGTGAGCAGTACCGCGTCGAGATGGTGGACATCCGCAAGAGCTTCGGCGCCATCGAGGCCTTGCGGGGGGTCAACCTTCGTATCAAGACGGGGGAGGTCGTAGGCCTGGTTGGGGACAACGGGGCTGGCAAGTCGACACTGATGAAGCTGCTGTCAGGCGCAGAGGTTCCTGACTCCGGTCGCATCCTCGTGGACGGCGAGGCACTACCGCTGACCGGCCCGAGATCCTCACGCGCCCACGGCATCGAGATGGTCTACCAGGATCTGGCGTTGTGCAACGATCTTGATGTCGCGGCGAATTTGTTCCTTGGCCGCGAACCGTACGACCGCTGGACTCGCCGCATGGACCACAAGGTCATGCATGCGGGGGCCGCAGGCCATCTTGAGCGCCTGCACATCCGCGTCAGAAAGACGGACCAGAACGTCGCGACGCTGTCCGGCGGCCAGCGACAGGCCGTTGCCATCGCGCGGGCCGTCACCTTCGACCCCAAGGTGCTCATCCTCGACGAGCCGACGGCCGCGCTCGCTGCCAGAGAGGTCGAGACCGTCCTCCAGCTGATCCGCGACATCTCGGGCCGCGGCGTCAGCGTCATCCTCATCACCCACCGTCTGCAGGACCTCTTTGAGGTGGCCGACCGGTTCGTCGTCGTGTACGAAGGGATCGTCTGGCGCGAGATGCTGCCGAAGGAGACAGATCTGTCAGGACTCGTCAACGCGATGATGGGCAAGTGATGCCGGGCTTGTCGTCCACGGGTGCGGCACCCAGCAGGCGGGCGTTCCGCGCTCGCGCCGTTGAGTTCACCTCAGCCCATTTCGGGTTCCTGTCGATCCTCGTCATCTTCGCGACCCTCTTCATCTTCTTCAGCATCCAGGCCGACGCTTTCCTGACCACGGGCAACCTGCTCAACGTCGGGCGCCAGATCGCCCCCACGGTGGTGGTCGGCACCCTGATGACCTTCGTCATCACGACCGGTGCCATCGACCTGTCCGTTGGCTCCGTGGTCGGGTTGAGTGCGGCCGCACTGGCGCTGATGGCCAAGACAGGGGACCCACTCCTGGCCGTGGTCGCCACGCTGGCCATCGGTGCGGGCATCGGGTTCATCAACGGTTACCTGAGCGCCTACAGCCGGTTGCAGTCGTTCATCGTCACCCTCGCCGCGCTGACGGCCGTGCGCGGCGTCGCGCTGTTGATCACGCAGGGCTACAGCACGCCGATCTCCGTCGACTGGATCCTCGCGATCGGTCAGGGCCAGTTTCTGGGGATCTACACGTCAACGTGGATCGCGCTCGCCGTCGCAGGGGTCGGCTGGTACGTGTTCTCGCAGACGCGTTACGGCCGGTACATCGTGGCCGTCGGTTCCAACGCGGAGTCGCTGCGCCGCGCCGGCGTGGACATCCGGCGGGTCCAGTTGTGGGCGTTCGTTGCGACGGGAGTCATCGCCGCCTTCGCAGGGATCATGGTGGCCGCGCGGCTCGCCAGCGGTTCGTCGAACTCGGGCACTGGATTCGAGCTCGAGGTCATCACCGCCGTCGTGCTCGGAGGGACAAGCTTGCTTGGGGGCCGCGGGTCCGTCCCCGGCACGGTGGTGGGTGCCATGACGCTAGGCATCATCTCCAACGGGCTGGTCCTGCTGCACGTCGATGTCTACTGGGTACCCATCACCCAGGGCATCATCCTGGTCGTCGCGATCTTCCTCAACAGCAAGCTCTTCGCCCGCATCATCGGGAAACAGCGATGACGATGGTCACCACCGTCCGCGGCCCTGTCGCAGCCGCCGACCTTGGCATCTGCCTCACCCACGAGCATGTTCTCAACGACGTCACCAGTTGGTGGCACCCAACGTCGTCGATCGGCCTGGACCCCGAGGCGTTCGCGCACAAGAAGGTCGGCATCGACGACGTCTGGGATCTCAAACACGACCCGTTTGGGAACCTCGATAACTGCCGACTCGATGACCTCGAGCTGGCGATCGAAGAGGTGGCACGCTTCGCGGCCCTGGGCGGTGGGACCCTCGTCGATGCGACCGGGCTTGGCACCGGACGAAACCTGTCCGCGTTGCGATCCGTGAGCGAACAGACCGGTGTGAACATCATCGCCGGGACGGGCTTCTACCTGGAGGCGTCGCACCCGTCGTTCGTCGCCACGAGCACGGCC